>CAJGCH010000238.1 GCA_904501845.1 uncultured Bacillaceae bacterium
ATAGTTTCAACTATCGTCATATATTTCTAGAAATCATACATTATTCTTTTAATACGCATTTCACCCAACATCACATTCAGTCTTTCATAAAACGATAGGGTTCCTTAACAAATATCCCTTTTTGGGGGATATTCAAACATTTGACCCGGCAACATATATTTACGGTCAAAAGGTTTGACCGGCTTCCGACTCAAAAAAAAGGGAGACAGTCTATTAAACTGTTTCCCTTTACCTAATATCCATATGTGTCTCCTTCTTTTAAATCCAAGATATGATTGTTAATGGATACAGTACTGGAGTCCTTCCATTCCACTTGAATTCTGCTAATCGTATCCTGATAAAATATCCGCTTTTTAAACCATAGCGGACCATTAAGTTCTCCCCTCACGCCAAATGACCCTGCCGCTCCGGCATTATAGCGGTAGAATTCAATTGTATAATGATCATCAGGGGATTTTACTGTTTCTATATGTACATTCGCTCCCAATGAAGAAGCTGCTAATGACAGCATAACAGCCAAAAGGAGGGCACTGCCCAGAAGGAGAGACAAAATCAAGGTCAGCCAACTTCTTGTTCTTGCTCTCCAATTTCTTTTATCCTTGAAACCAAAAATCCCCATTATGAAGGCTAGCAAACTAATTAGAAGCAAGACATAATTTGGAGGTGCAATATGCCATCCATGATTCAAATTAGAATAGATTGAGGAGAATGCTAACCCTGAACAAACAAGTAGTAAATAAAAAGCCCATATATTATATCTTTGTGCCATAATATCTCCTTGTTTACTAAAGAGGAATCTCGCTAAATGGAGATTCCTCTGCTGACCATTGCCTAACACTAGTGTGTTAACTTGGGAAGATTCCCCTTCCTGCCTACAGGGAAAGAGTTAAATTGATTGCGCCATTGGCCATCTCATAATGTTTGATTTTGCCGACCGGTACTTTTTTGACGATATCCCATGAGTTGAAATCCACTTTAACGGTGTGTATGGAAGATTGGGCGAATGGCGGTTTGGTAAAGATGTTTATATCTGTAAGCTTCAAATCTGCAGGTTTAACGCTGCTAACCTCAAACACGATCACTCTCTTTTCCATGTGAACAGGCTTTAATGCTGCCTCAAAGCTTATATTACTTTTTCCTGTTCCATCTTCTGCTCCTGTTGTGCCGCGAATAATCAAGTGCTCAGACGTGATTTCTACCTTGATGTCCTTTATGTCCGCTTGCCTTTTCATCAGCTGCTCAAGCATCATGGGCTTGATTGGGATGGTCACTCCATTTTTACTCATGTCCTTCAGTTTATCTCGAAACTTATTCAGCATTTGTCTATTCACCTCTTAACAAACATTATATCGGACGGATGGATGATCTGCCTAATGAATGGCTGATTATATCCAGCCTTTTTCCTTGGCGATTGAAACGGCTTCAATCCGATTCTTTGCATATAGTTTATTGATGATTTCAGATGTGTAATTGCGCACCGTTCCCTGTGATAGATAAAATGTTGAGGCGATTTCCTTTGATGTCTTCCCTCTCTCGATCAATCGAAGGATTTCGCGTTCTTTTTCGGATAAGGGATTGCTGGCTTTCATACTAGCATGGATTAGCTCAGGGGCATACTCCCGCTTTCCTTTCATGGCTTTGCGAATAGAATCAGCCAGCTCATCACTCGAGCCGTCCTTCAGCAGATACCCGGCGACATCTGCTTTGACGGCTCTCTCAAAGTACCCAGGTCGTGCAAATGTCGTGAGAATGATTAATTTACAAGCAGACCCGGTTCTGTTCAATTCTTCCGCAACCTCTAAGCCGCTCTTAATGGGCATCTCAATATCCATCAAACATATATCCGGCTGTAGATCCCGAATCAGCCTGAGCGCCTCTTCCCCATTACTGGCCTGTGCGATTATCTCCAAGTCATTCTCTAATTCAAGAAGAGAAGAAAGCGCGCCGCGAAGCATCCGCTGATCCTCGGCGATCATAACTTTGATCATCCAATCCCTCCTCATTTCTTCGTGAGATGACTGGAACGGAAATGAATAAATATGCCCCGTTATTGTTCTGTCGGTTAACGGTCCCTTCTATAATCGTTAATCGCTCTTCCATGCCTGTTATCCCGTTCCCTTTCATGTCATTAATCGAAAATCCCTTCCCATCATCCTTTATACTCAGCTGGATTTCCCCGGTTCGTTCTGTTATCTCAATCTCACAGTGTTTTGCATGACTATGTTTCACGACATTAGTGACCGCTTCACGGATGCACATGCTCAGTATGTTTTGGGTTATAAGCGGTATACGGCTGAAATCCACATCGACTTTACAGGCATAAGAGATATGAGCAGCCTGCAGCAAAGCCTTCGCCTCCAGTAATTCTTCGGAAACCGTCATCATTCTCATATCATCAATCAATTCCCGCACTTGTGACAATGCTGCCCTTGATGTCCGTTCGATTTCCTTCGCTTCTGAAATGGCCCTTTCAGAATCTCTGTCTGCTAATTTTGCAACGAGCTGGCTTTTTAACGTAATTAAGGAAAGCGTATGGCCGAGTGTATCATGCAAGTCGCGGGCAATCCTTAATCGCTCCTCTCGTTTGATGAGCTCGTCAATTTGTTCATTCGCCTGATTAAGCTGTTCTTCTAGCTCCATCTTCGAATACATGGAACGATAGGCAAACGGAGAGAAAAGAATAAGAATGAGAAAAGGAAATAAAAACATGATGGTATCCACCACTATTTCATAGAAAAAAGCCATTGGAGTCATGATGCAAAACGCCAAGTAAAGAATCGCTAGCCGAAATAGCCGCTTATCCTCGTACCAGCTGATAAAGTTAGCCGGAAAGAACCCTAAATAAAAGTGATTAAGATTATAAAATAAAGAAAGAACAAGAATAATGGTCATCTGAATATAGAGCCACATATGGAATTTCCGTGTGCCTGCGACAAAATAAAGCTGTCTATAGGACAGGAGAAACAGGAGAATCAATCCAAACCCAATCAGCCTCTTCCAGCCGCTTTCCTCCAAAACAAACGAAACAGGAAAGAATAAATAGATTAAAAACACATATGGGAAGAAACCATACTTACCAGGGAAAATGACCAAGGCATTCACATATTCACCCCATCGCTTGTTGACTCTTTCTAATATAATTTGATAGTAGCATGAAAAGGAAGGTATAACCTATTAATATGGCAATTCCTTTCCATTCCGGAGCTTCTCCTCGAATGATTTGCCAAGCGCCGCTCCCATAGTTATATCCGGGCATCCATACCGCTGCCTCTTGAATGAGAGATGGCATAGCGTCAATCGGCATCCACATCCCTCCTGTGATTGCGAGTGTTAGATAAATCAAATTGCTTACTCCGCTCGCTGTGTCGACTTTCTTCATGGTCCCGATTAATAACCCAATGGCCAAGAAAGGAATCGAACCGAGCAGGATCCACAAGCCGGCACTTATCCATTCCCCGATTGATAAGGAAATAGAATTGAATAATCCCCCGACAATAAAAATAAGGGCAATCGAGAAGAATTGAATAATCATTTGACTGACCATTTTAGCAAAAAAATAGGTAAGCGGAGATAAGGGCGTCACCCTCAGGAGCAAAGACCATCCGTGGCTTCGTTCCTCCACTAGGCGGATGCCCAGATTCATGATTGCCGTCCCCATGACACTGAAGGCAGCCATTGACATCAAAAAATGAGCTTTATAGAGATTGGCATCACCGGCATCTGAGGCATATATTTTCGTGAAAACAAAATAAAAAGTAATGGGCATCATCAGTGACCAAAAAATGTAATAAGGGTTGCGAAAGATTCTGATGGTCTCCGCACGAGATTGCATGATGAAGGCGTTCATTGAGCATGTTCCTCCTTTGGCGAAGTCAGCAATTCAAAGGCTTCCTCGAGCTTCCCTTGTTCTACCGATATATTTTGGAGATGCATGTCTGTTTGCATCAGCCGTCTTAATACGTCATCTATATCGGTTGACTCGATGAACACTCGATTATGCCGGATATCAACAGAGGTAATGGCCTGATCGTGCTGAAGAACATCCATCAAGATGGTGTCATTCTTATCAAATGATAGTGATTTTTTTGTGAGGTTCGCTTTAATTGTTTGAGGGGAGCCATCCGCGATAATCTTTCCTTCGGCAAACAAGAGGATACGACTTGCGATTTCATCTGCTTCAGGTAAATAATGAGTCGTGAAAATGATGGTCTTGCCCGACTCTTTAAATTGATGGATGGTATCCCAAAAATGTTTTCTCGACGATAAATCCATTCCGACAGTCGGTTCATCGAAAAATAAAACATCTGGATTGCCGGCTAATGCCAAGGCAAAGCTCAGCCGTCTTTTTTGGCCGCCTGACAACTTATTGGCCATTTGCTTAAGCGTATGAGAATCTAATCCTGTAATGGCGACAAGCTCATCATAGCTAAGGGGATTCTGGTAATAGCTTCGAAATAACGCAAGGATCTCATGTACCTTCAAAGCATCAATCATGCTGACCTCCTGAAGCATGACCCCTATACGCTCACGGTTTTTCTTATCTGCAGCAGATTGCCGAAATACCTCTATCTTACCACTGGATGCCTGCATGAGCCCGAGCATCATCATAATCGTTGTTGTCTTACCTGCCCCGTTCGGCCCGAGGATTGCGACAGTTTCTCCTTCGTTGATTGTGAATGATACTTTCTCAACAGCCTTTTTTCCTTTAAATGTCTTACTTACTTCCTGAAACGATACAACAGATGCCATTAACCATTCCCCCTATATTCCAATGTATTGCCTAATCTCATTCTATAGCGACGGCAAAAATTCATGCAGTATGAACTG
>CAJGCH010000239.1 GCA_904501845.1 uncultured Bacillaceae bacterium
CTGGTACAATTGCTGATATTCCGATTGACATCAACGGTCTTGATGAAGATCAATATGATGCCAATTTCATTAATCCTGAGGATGGCTCCGTGACCATGGAGGTATCTGGAGATGAATCATTCCTTGAGTCTTTAGAGGCGAGTGACATTGCGATTTCTGTGGATGTATCTGGTCTGGAGGCAGGGGAGCATCAGGTAACCATGAAAGTGGTATTACCCGAAGAGGTCCATTGGGAACTTCCTAATGATAGCAAGACAGTAACAATAGCGTTAGTAGAAAAGAATTCAGAAGGATAATGATCCAACTCTTTCACGCCTGTTGGCTAAAAAGAGGGGATAACTAGAAGGAGAGATTTGAACATGGGTAAATATTTCGGTACAGATGGTGTGAGGGGTGTAGCAAATAGTGAATTGACACCTGAACTTGCTTTTAAGCTAGGCCGTTTCGGAGGATATGTATTAACCAAACATACAGATGAGCGACCAAAGGTATTGATAGGCCGTGATACGAGGATTTCCGGTTATATGCTGGAAAGTGCGCTAGTGGCAGGGCTCCTCTCCATTGGAGCGGAGGTTATGCGTTTAGGCATTATCTCAACCCCAGGCGTTGCCTATTTAACAAAGGCTTTAGGTGCGCAGGCAGGAGTCATGATCTCTGCCTCCCATAATCCTGTAGCGGATAACGGAATCAAATTCTTCGGTTCCGATGGATTCAAGCTTTCTGATGAGCAAGAAGCAGAAATTGAAGAATTGCTTGATATGGAAACGGATGAGCTTCCGCGTCCAATCGGCGGCGACCTTGGTACAATCAATGAT
The DNA here is from genome assembly GCA_904501845.1 of uncultured Bacillaceae bacterium. GTDB lineage: Bacteria > Bacillota > Bacilli > Bacillales > Pradoshiaceae > Pradoshia. The sequence goes on from CAJGCH010000239.1 coordinate 816, forward strand.
TTCTTCGAAGGCGGACAGAAATACATCCAATACTTAAAACAGACGACAGATGAAGACTTTACTGGCCTTCATGTAGCGCTTGATTGTGCACACGGGGCAACGTCTTCTCTTGCTACACATTTATTTGCGGACCTGGATGCAGATATTTCTACAATGGGAGCATCTCCGAACGGGTTGAATATTAATGAGGGAGTCGGCTCTACCCACCCTGAGAAACTGGCTCAATTTGTCCTTGAGAAGGGTGCAGATGTCGGTCTTGCTTTTGATGGTGACGGAGACCGCTTGATTGCTGTTGATGAAAAAGGTCAAATCGTTGACGGTGACCAAATTATGTACATTTGTGCAAAATATATGAAAGAACAGAACCGACTGAAGCACGGGACAGTCGTTTCAACTGTCATGAGCAATATGGGCTTTTACAAGCAGCTTGAAGCGAATGACATTAAGAGCGCTCAAACAGCAGTCGGAGATCGCTATGTGGTCGAAGAGATGAAAAAGGGCGGCTATAATCTTGGAGGAGAGCAATCAGGTCATATTATCTTCCTTGATTACAATACAACAGGAGATGGTCTTCTGACAGGTGTTCAGTTAATCAACATTATGAAGATGACGAAGAAACCATTGTCCGAGCTTGCCGGTGAGATGACAATCTATCCGCAAAAGCTTGTGAACATCCGAGTGACAGATAAGCATCATGTGACTGACAATGAGAAGGTGAAAGCCATCATTGAGGAAGTGGAAGCAGAAATGAACGGAAACGGCCGCATCCTTGTCCGTCCTTCCGGTACAGAGCCGCTAGTCCGTGTTATGGCTGAAGCACCGACACAGGAGCAATGCGATCAATATGTAGACCGAATCGCAGATGTTGTGCGAGCGGAAATGGGCTTAGAAAATTAGGCGAGATGATATGCATAAGCGGGGGGGCAATTCCCTTGCTTATGCATATTTTATATATGAATGGGTATAAAAGGACTGTTTCTGCTGGTATTAAATTTGAATTGACTGATTCAGTCGAACCGTGTATGCTAGGGATTGTAATTCATAAAGAGAACGGGGGATAGAGGTCTGTTTCTTAATAATAAGCGCCAGAACTAAACCCGTATTAGGGGCTTAGTTGACGAGGTGGAGGTTATCGAAACGTTCGGCGGGAGCCTCCCAGCTACTATGTGCAGGCTGCAACTCTTTTTACCAAAACAGTTTGGCGACAAACTGGACAGAATAAAAGGAGAAGCACATAACAAATAGACTAATCAGAGGTAAGGGGGCAAGAATGCCCCTTTTAAAATAGAGAGCATTCTTGTTCCCTTCTTCTTATTATAGGAGGATAAACAAGTATGTGTGGAATTGTAGGATATATTGGTCATCAAGATGCAAAAGACATTTTATTAAAAGGCTTGGAAAAGCTTGAATATAGAGGATATGATTCAGCAGGCATCGCAGTTATGAACGAAAACGGCGTTCATGTTTTTAAGGAGAAAGGCCGTATCGCTGACCTTCGTGAAGTCGTTGACAGCAATGTGGATGCGACAAAAGGGATTGGCCATACGCGCTGGGCAACTCATGGGGAGCCTAGCTGCAAGAATGCCCACCCTCACCAAAGCGCCAATAAGCGTTTCACAATCGTTCATAACGGTGTCATCGAGAACTATGAGCAATTAAAGAGAGAATACCTTGAAGGCGTTGAGCTTGTGAGTGACACGGATACCGAAATCATCGTGCAGCTCGTCAGCAAGTTCGTCGAAGAAGGGCTTTCTGTAGAAGCAGCATTCGCGAAGACCTTAACACTGCTCCATGGTTCATACGCAATTGGCTTGCTGGATGAACAAGATGCGAATACAATTTATGTCGCAAAGAATAAGAGCCCGCTTTTAGTTGGTGTCGGCCTTGGCTTCAATGTTATCGCAAGTGATGCAATGGCTATGCTGCAAGTGACGGACCAGTTTGTTGAGCTAATGGATAAAGAAATGGTTCTCGTGACAAAGGATGACATTATAATCAAGCAGCTTGACGGTACTGTTGTAGAGCGCAAAGCCTTCACAGCAGAGCTTGATGCAAGTGATATCGAAAAGGGTACGTACCCGCATTATATGCTTAAAGAGATTGATGAGCAGCCATTGGTTATGCGCAAGATCATCCAGAACTATCAAGATGAGTCTGGCGATTTGGCCATTGACCCGGCAATCATTGATGCAATCAATGAGGCAGACCGCCTATATATCATTGCTTGCGGAACAAGCTATCATGCTGGCCTTGTTGGAAAGCAAATGTTTGAGAAGATGGCTAAGATTCCAGTAGAGGTACATGTTGCATCTGAATTTGGCTATAACATGCCTCTTCTTTCTGAGAAGCCGTTATTCATCTTCATTTCCCAAAGCGGTGAGACAGCGGACAGCCGTGCTGTGCTGGTCCAAATTAAGGAGATGGGTTATAAAGCACTTACCCTCACAAATGTCCCGGGTTCAACATTATCCCGTGAAGCGGATTACACATTGCTTCTCCATGCCGGCCCTGAAATTGCTGTTGCCTCAACGAAAGCTTATACAGCACAAATGGCTGTATTAACCATTCTGGCTTCTGTTGTCGGAAAAGCAAAAGGCCAATTGGCTGACTTCCATGTAGTGAAGGAACTTGGCATTATCGCTAATGCGATGGAAGCTCTTTGTGGCGACAAGGACCGTTTCGAAATGATTGCACGTGAATTTTTGTCTGTCACACGCAATTGCTTCTTCATCGGCCGTTCCCTCGACTACTTTGTATGTCTAGAAGGAGCGCTTAAGCTTAAGGAAATTTCTTACATTCAAGCAGAAGGCTTCGCAGGCGGCGAATTGAAGCATGGTACAATTGCCCTCATTGAAGAAGGCACACCAGTAATCGCGCTTGCTACGCAAGAAGATGTTAACCTAAGCATCCGCGGCAATGTAAAAGAAGTTGCTGCACGTGGCGCACACCCTTGCATCATCTCCATGGATGGACTTGAACAAGAGGGGGATGCTTATGTATTACCTGAAGTAAATCCGATGTTAACACCTCTTATCTCTGTAGTACCATTACAATTAATTTCTTACTACGCATCACTTCACCGCGGCTGTGACGTGGATAAACCACGTAACTTAGCCAAATCGGTAACAGTGGAGTAAGAATAAAATTTATAGACCGGCTGGATTGATCTCCAGCCGGTTTTTTTCATGACATTATCATATTTTCTTGATTGCCTCATATAATGATGGAGGATTGGTTGCCCTAGTCAGCAAGATAATGAAAATCAATGAGGTGATCATGATGAACATAGTGGGAATAGTCCTGCTGTATCTTTTGTGTGTGGTCTCTTTCTTCTCCATGATTGCTGCGGTCAGAGGCAGCAAGGGCTGGCGATGGGCTGTTATCATTCTCTATCTGGCTGCTGCAGCTCCGTTTACGTGTCTCTTGGCAATAGAGCTGGTCAATCCATCAGAGGATGCCAATATTGGATTAGGACTGTCGTATTACCTGCTGCAATATGTGAGTATTGCAGGACTGATTGTGGCGGTGCTGGTGGCAATTATACGCTATGTAGGAAGGAAATGATTGATTATGCTTCGTTCCCTATGGCAGATCGCTTATGGGGCTTTTTGCATTTTGCCCTGGAAGTCATTAATGGATTTCCCTAAAAGGCCAGAGTATGGAGTAATTATGCAGCTGATGAAAGGAGAGCAACAGGCTTGGTAAAAAGCAAAAACTCCCGCCCAATCTGGGGGGAGTTTTCGCCCTTTTAATATTTCGTGATACCTGATTCTGGTGTCATGATGATCACAGGATTTTTCGCTGGTTTGACCCATGAGAGGATTTTGTTTACATTGCTCTTAGACGTAGCGACACAGCCGGCTGTATAGCCGGATTTTCCTTCTACGTGAAAGAAGATGGCCGATCCCTTATATGGTGTCCGTTTTGTATTGTAGTTAATGACA
>CAJGCH010000240.1 GCA_904501845.1 uncultured Bacillaceae bacterium
AAAAAAGCGCAAGACACCTTTTGAGAAGGGTCTTGCGCTTTTTCGTATTGATTATACTTCCATAATAATTGGAAGTATCATCGGACGGCGTTTTGTCCGCTCATAAAGGAATGGTCCAAGTGTATCAGTCACTTGATTTTTAATCTCAGACCATTGTGTGGTTTTCTTAGCCATTGTTTTGTTCAGATGCTGTGTAATTAAGTTTTGGGCATCATTGATCAAGTCGCCGGATTCTCTCATATAAACAAATCCTCTTGAGATGATATCCGGTCCAGCTGCAATCTTGAATTCCTTCATATTGATGCTCACTACCACAATGACCAGTCCTTCTTCGGAAAGAATTCGTCGGTCACGGAGAACGATGTTTCCGATGTCTCCAATGCCGCTGCCATCAATGTATACATTCCCGGAAGGTACTTTTCCGGCTACAGATGCACTATCCTGCGTAAGAGCGAGAACTTCACCATTGTCCATTATGAAGCAATTCTCTTCCTTTACCCCGCAATCAACGGCAAGCTGTACATGTGTGCGCTGCATGCGATATTCACCATGGATTGGCATGAAGAATTTCGGCTTCATTAAGCGCAGCATAAGTTTTTGTTCCTCTTGTCCGCCATGACCTGAAGTGTGAATATTACTGAGTGGGCCATGAATAACGTCTGCACCGGCACGATAGAGCATATTAATTGTGCGAGACACACTAATTGTGTTGCCAGGGATCGGGGATGAAGAAAAGACGACCGTATCTCCCGGGATAATTTGAATCTGTCTATGCGTTCCATTAGCGATTCTTGATAAGGCGGCCATTGGCTCGCCTTGGGAACCAGTACAGAGAATGGTGACTTTGTTTGCTGGCATCCGGTTTAATGTTTGGATATCAATGAATGTTTCCTTTGGTGCATTGATATAGCCAAGCTCAAGACCGATTTCAATCGCATTCTCCATGCTGCGGCCGAACACAGCAACTTTGCGGCCGTTTTCCATGGCTGATTCTATGACTTGCTGGAGGCGATGGATATTGGATGCGAATGTAGCGAAAATAATTCGTCCGTCCACTTTTCTGAAAATATCCTGAATGCTTTCGCCAACCTTGCGTTCAGACATGGTGAAATTAGGAATTTCACTGTTTGTACTGTCTGATAGCAGACAAAGAACGCCTTCTTTGCCGATTTCGGCCATTTTTGTTAAGTTGGCAGGTTCTCCCACCGGTGTGAAATCGAACTTAAAGTCACCAGTATGAACGATGTTTCCTTGTGGAGTCTTAACAACAATACCATAGGAATCAGGGATACTATGGGTTGTCCGATAAAAAGTTACAGAAGTCTTACGGAACTTGATAACGTCATCCTCTTTGATTTCGTGGATTGTTGCTTGACGCAGAAGTCCGTGTTCTTCTAATTTTTTCTTGACTAACCCAATGGCAAGCTTTCCACCGTAAATTGGGATATTAATTTGTTTTAGCAAATATGGAATTCCGCCGATATGGTCTTCATGACCGTGTGTGATGAATAACCCTTTGATCTTGTCAACGTTCTTGACGAGATAGGAGTAGTCGGGAATAACATAATCGATTCCCAATAATTCATCCTCGGGGAATTTGATGCCAGCATCAATTAGGACGATTTCATCCTGGAATTGTACAGCATACGTGTTTTTGCCGATTTCGCCAAGCCCTCCAAGGGCGAAAACAGCTGTTTGATCATTCTTTACGAATTTCATAAATTACTCAATCTCCATGATGCGGAAATCTGGGTTTTGTTTTTCAAATTCCAAATATTCCGCATCAAGAACTTGTACAAATTCGACATTATAAGGAAGGCTTTTTAACTTTTGGCGAACATCTCGTTCAGATGTCCCTTCTACATAAGCAGTTTTTGTTTTTTCGCGCACAGGTACCTCAGCGGCATTTTCCTGGAAAAAAACTTTAAAAATCATAATCAAAATCTCTCCTAACTAACTCTAATGAAATTTATAAATAAAGAGGCGGCATGGAGCAACAACCAGGCCACCTTTTCTATTCTTCAAAGTGTTTTCCTTTTTTGGTTTCTGTTCCCTAAGTACTATTATAAGAAAATATCCTGTCCATTGCATGTTTAAACCATTATCGCGTGGACTGTTATCTACTTTACCGAAAGAATAAGCCCTCCGCAAGGATATTTGAAGGGCTTTTCAAAAAATTATGCAATTGATTTCCTGCCCATCAGGTCCTTCCATTGTTTAATAAGCTTTTTTCTGAGCTTTTTTAACATGGCTGACCATCTCCTTTACTTCTTATTTTAATGGTTATTTAATGAAAGTAAATACATATGGAGATTTATATGCCTGCTTTTCATTAAATTCTTACCTCATTTGAATATTCATAGTATATGTCGGACAGGTCTCATTTAGTTTGTTATATATTTACAGGTATCTTTATTATCGATGTTTAAGTAGGAGAGTGGATAGCCGCTATATTAAGTGATAGGATGAAAATTGAAATTAATTAAAGTGTATAGAATCAGGGTGGTGGACAGGCATGGGAAAGATTTGTTTTTTTGATATTGATGGAACCTTGTTGGATTCGAACAAAAGGGTACCTCAATCTACAAAGGAAGCATTGCATTTATTGAAACAAAACGGGGTGTATGTAGCCATCGCAACTGGCAGGGCGCCCTTTATGATCAAGAGCTTGTTAGAGGAATTGGAAATCGATTCTTATGTATCTTTTAATGGTCAATACGTTGTGTTCGAAGGGGAGGTTATTTACCAAAACCCATTATCGAAAGAACAGCTGATCGAGCTTGAGACAGACAGCAAGCTGCATGGTCACTCTATGGTGTTTATGAATGATGTATCGATGAAAGCGAATGTCAAACATGACCGGTTTATTGAAGAAAGTTTGGGAACGCTTCATTTCCCGCATCCAGAACAAGAAGTGTCCTATTACAAGGAACGTGATATCTATCAAGCGTTACTTTTCTGCGAGGAACATGATACAGCTCTTTATGAAGGCAAATATTCGGATATTCAATTCATTCGCTGGCATCCTTATTCTATGGATATCGTGCCGCAAGGCGGCTCTAAGGCGAAAGGGATTGAACAGCTTATTGAGCGTAAGGGATTTAAGATGGAAGAAGTTTTTGCTTTTGGAGATGCTCTGAATGATATGGAAATGATTCAGGAGGCAGGCTGCGGGGTCGTTATGGGCAATGGCGTACAGAGCCTGAAGGAGCATGCGGATTTTATCACAAAGAGTGTGGATGAAGACGGCATTTATTATGCATTGAAGCATTTGAAGCTTATTTAAGGAAAAACCCCCGCCGGAGATACGGAGGGGGTTAACGTTTTTACCGTTCAATTATGACGGCATCTGTCACTTCAGCAAAAGGCTGGTCTTCATTAATGTGATCATAGAACATGACACCATTCAAATGGTCGATTTCATGCTGAATGACAATGGCCATCATGCCTGTTAAACGAATTGTTACCGGTTCACCGTCCATATTATAAGCTTGCACCTTCACTTTATGATAACGGGGAACATATCCAGGTACAGGGCGGTCCACTGATAAGCAGCCTTCACCTGTGGATAAATATGCTTTTTGAACGGAATGACTGACAATCTTAGGATTGAATAATGTGTATGAATGAAGCTTATCCTTCTCATCTGTTCCATAGATAGCAATCATTCGTTTGGAAATATTAATCTGCGGGGCTGCTAACCCGACTCCTGCCCGCAGACCGTATTTTGCCGCAATTTCTGGGTTTTGACTGTTTTTTAAGTACTCGAGCATTTTATTTAGAGTGGCTTTATCCTCCTCTGTAGGAGGGATGGTCACTTCAGTGGCCCTTTGACGAAGCGTTGGATGGCCCTCTTTGATAATATCTGCCATTGTAATCATTGTGTTTCACCTCATGAACATCTGCATTAATACATTCTAGTGTATCAAATCAATCGCTAAATGTTAATTAGCTTGATGATTTTTGATACAGCCAAGATTCAGACAGGTTAGAATGATTTGAGTTGTCAAAATATGACTGGTTAGATATAGTAATAGTGATGGGAGTGTAGAATAATGACAGGACATAGAAGATTTTTGATTTTACTGCTGGGAATTGTACTGGCTGTCTCTGCTGCGGGTTGCAGCAACAAGACTCCTGAAGAGGAAAGCTATGACCTTCTCGAGGAGTTGGCCTCCATTGAACAGGGGTATGAAGAACAGCATCAACCTCTGCAAAAGCTCGAAGCTGAAGACAATGAAATCTATGCCCAGATTATAGAGCTAGGCATGAAAGAAATGGATCAGATTACTTCCCTTTCTGATGAAGCGATTGAAGGAATTGAGAAAAGAGAAGAATTGATGAAGAAGGAAAAAGAAAGTATCAATCAATCGCGTGAACGATTCAGTGAATTTGATGAGCTTATTGGCAAGCTATCAGATGAAAAGGCACAGAAGGAAGCTGCCGAACTCCAGGATATTATGCAGCAGCGTTATGAAGATTATGATGAATTATACGATTTATATCTAGCTAGTCTGGCTGAAGAGAAGAAGCTTTATGAGCTTTTTAAGAATGAGAATGCGACAAGAGATCAGTTTGAAACGCAGATTGAAAGTGTCAACAAAGCCTATTCTGCTCTGACAGAGGCCAATAATCAATATAATGAACAAACAGAAAAATATAATGATAAGAAAATGAGCTTTTATAATCTCGCTGGAATTGAAGTTGAGAGAAAACAACCGTGACCGCCGCTTAACTGAAGGCGGTTTTCTTTTGTC
>CAJGCH010000241.1 GCA_904501845.1 uncultured Bacillaceae bacterium
AGAAGCAATCAAGCAAAAGCTTGCGGCAAAGAACCAAGTGAGCCAGAATGGAAGCCATTCAACTGGTCCTGTCAAAAAGACAAAAGCATTGCAAAGCCAGCTGACAAAGAAACCAAACAACCAGCGGAAACGCACGGGTGTTTAACGATTCAGGGACTGCGTACGCGGTCCCTTTATTTATGGAAATAACCATTTCTGATTATTTCCGTATGGTATCTAATAACTCCACATCAATATTCCCCGTGTCTTCCCAGCTAAAATACTTTTCCAAATGCCATTTGTCCTTTAATCTTGAATAATTGTTTTCCTCAATCCATTTATGTAATTCCTCATACGCCAGCATGATTTTATGATTTTCCCCCACATGTCTTGTTACAGCATATGTTTGTGGCGGAATGGTTAGTGATTCCATCTCAGAAGGGATATCCTCAAATTCTTTAACTTCCACACAAACCCAATAACCATCATTTTCTTCCGTTTCATTTTCAACAACAAATGCCCCATAGCGCTCAGATGGATTAACCATATTCTTGATTTCACTTAAACGTTCACTTAAGCGCGATGTTGCTTTCGGGATCTCAACTATATATTGGTCACCAGCACATAAAACCCGAAAGCCTACTAATTTCAAGCTATCAAGCTCTTTAACAATCATTTTCTTCATTTCTGACATCATATCCTCCCTCTCCCTGCGGTATTCTCAGGCCGGCCACATGGTAATGCAGCATACGCTCCTTAATGTCAATGTCTGCAAGCACCTTTCATCCCCCTCTCTCACTCAGCAGTAAAGGTTTTTTTCACTACCTCATATGTGCAAATTCTTCTTCATCAAAATAAAACCAACTGGGTGACCATAGAAATCTCCCTCATTTACTTTCATCACCTGAAACCCTTCTCTTTCATAAAAAGAGATATTCGGATTCCCTTTATAAACGGTTAACGATATGGAATCACATTCTTTGAATCTTGAAATGCCTGTTACTAATAATCGTTTGCCAATTCCTTTGCCTTGATGATTCGGATGTACGTATAAGGACTCCAGGAATAGATGTTGGTCACCGGAGAAAAAGGCATACCCCATTATCACTCCATCACTTTCTGCAACCAAGTTTAAAGAGGCGTTAAATCTCCTTTCCATTTCCTCATTCGAATAGGCATCATTCAACACCTTATCCTGTATCTCTTCCGGTATAAACGTGGTATATGTATCTCTCCAAGTGTCAGCTGCTATCCTTCTGACGCTCTCTGCATCTGAGAAGTTCATCTCTCTAATAACCATAGGTCACCCTTCTTTATTAAATGCTAATGATAGTATTCTTCATTCTTTTTTCAAATCCTTTTTCCAATAAAAAAGCCATATCCAAATGGATATAGCGTCGATGTTTTCCGTATGTATTAACGATTATTCCTTACCGTAATTCTTTTATATACCAAGCGTCCATTGTACTGTGCTCTGAGCCTTCCAGCGGTTTTTCAAGCTGGCGGAACCCAAATTTGGCGTATAGGAGATTGGCTGCCTTAAGTTTCTTCATCGTTTCTAAGTAGCAGTATGTATAATGTTCCTCCGCAAATTCGAGTGCTGCTTGCATCAGTTTCCGCGACAGACCCCGTCCTTGAGCTTCAGGTGCAATATAAAGCTTTTGCAATTCGCAAATCCCTGTCTCCAGTCCGAATGGTGCAATCCCGACACCGCCAACCGCTTCATCCAGCTCATTCGCAATAACCCAATACTTAGCATGGGATTGCTGGCTATAGAATTGAGCCAAACTGCCAAGTTGAGGATCGAAATAAGCTGTCCCCGGGATGTTTAACTCAAATGATTCCAGTGAGCGCTTTATAATCTGTTCGATTGTCTTATTATCTTTTTCTTTGATTTCACGAATCCGCATTCTTACTCCCCCAGCTTTTATATCTCTTCAATAAATTCTATTATATTTTCTCTCATAATTAAATAACGCTGCTATGTCATCTCCTTTCTCCTGAATAGGGGGAGAAAAAGGAGCAGTGATTCATAGAGAACTACCTTACGGCTTTAGCCTAGGGAGTTTTTTATTGCTTTATATTCAACTCCATTTTCAAAAACTCAAATGTCCCCCCATTTGTCTCCTGCATCATAATTCCCACTTCTTCAAATCCGATGTTCCGGTAGACTTTTATGGCTCTTTGGTTAAATGCTGCCACAGATAGGGTGATTTTTTCAGCTTGAAATTCAGTCATAACAAAGTCAATTGCGGCTTCAAGAAATGGTGAGCCCATACCACGTCCAGTTAAAGCAGGTTTCAAGCCTAATCCAATATCAGCAATATTCCTGCCCATTTTCATAACACTCAAAAATCCGATCAATTCCTCTTCCTTTATTACAGCAAACGTGGTTTCTCCTCTTGTTTCCGGATTTAAAAATTCCGCCAAATCTTCCTTATCCGCTTCCATATCGTAGAAGGAATATTCGCCCTCATAATGCCAGGTAAAGGCGATATATTCCGCTTGTTCCTGTGTCATAATTGTAAACTGATACTCCATCTTTACATCTCCTCTTGATCTTTTTCCGGCCAAGACAAACTAAATAAGAGCTGGTTTTACGTCCAGCTCTTAATCGGTCAGTTAATAAAATCGCCTTGTATGGGTTCCTTTCCGTTTTCAAATCGAATGCGGATTGATTGCCCCATCCTATAGTCAGCCGAATTCATCACTTGGAAATGCAGGTGAGCTTCACTCGAATTGCCCGAGTTCCCGCAGCAGCCAATCACTTGCCCCTTCTTTACCCGTTCTCCCTCTTGAACAAGGAGGGAGTGATTTTTCAGATGGGCCATCATACTGTATTCGTTATTTGGATGTTCGATTATAATACAGTTCCCTTCCGGAATATCCGGGTTCATTTCTCCTGGCACATTATCTTCGATTCCATCCATCACCTTAACCACTACTCCATCTGCCGGCGCTAGTATTTCCTTGTTAAAAGCGTAATAGTTTTCATTTTCATTTGGGGAATCGCTATAAGACTGGCCGTCTTTCAGCACAATTAAATCATACGCATATCTCTGTCCTTCATAGACATAATGATAGTTGATAAACTGATTCGTTCCGCCCCAGAAAACATACCATTCGCCTTTTACCGGCATCATATATTCATTCTTAGTGTATGTGCGATCACCTTCTGGATTGGTAATGAAAGGGGCGAGATGTATTCCGTAAATGGTATGATTGCCTCCAAAAGACACACTAATGACCTTTTCCCTTGTTTCATCAAGCCAGATATATTGTTTGATATCTCCCATTGTATTTGTAGCCATTTCTAGTATGTATTCCTTAACTCCCGCGTTAAACTCTGTTCCAAGTTCAATGAATTGCTGCAAGGATACGACCTTTTTAAAATCAGCAGAAAATTGATGATAGAGGGCTGAATAGCTCCCGCTAAGAAATGCTGCCCCGAAATTCTCCGGTGAAATAATCGTTGTTTCATCCAACCTAAACGCCTCCCATTTCTTTAAATCTACTAATCTGTTTTTCTGATTTCAGCGAGAACGTTTCCAGTCTTCAGCTAAAAGCCCGTAAATGATCTGGTCCTCGTAATGGTCATATAACCATTCCGCCTGCCTTACTCTTCCTTCTTCTTCAAAGCCGAATTTCTCAGGCAATGCTCTGCTTCGTTCATTTCCGGCTGCTATAAAGGCCTCTATCCTGTTCAGTTTCAATAGCTGAAAACCATAATCAAGCACGGCCTTGAATGATTTTGACATAATTCCTTTTCCTTGAAATTCTTTACCTAACCAATAGCCTATTTCCCCAATTCTGTTCATCTTATCAATCTCATTAAACCCAATCGTACCGGCCATTTGACCATTGTAGATAATGGCAAACCACATAGGATATCCGCCATTTTCCGCTAATCCTTCTATTCTTAATGCTAAACTTTTATTCGTATCTTCCTGGCTATTAACAGAGTCAATCCATGTTATCCAAGGCTTTAGATGCTCCTTTGAATTCATGATTAATTGATAAAATTCCTCTTCATCATCTTCTGTAAATAATCGCAGAGACACTTCTTGATCGATCTCATGACTTATCACATCTTCACTCCCCTGCCAAGAAGCCTTGACCTCCTGCCCTTGTTCGTTATTTCATTCCTTCACCATTGTTATAAATGCCGTAGTATCCTTGTTAAATTCCGCCCTCTGAACAAACCCAAATTTCTCATACAGATGTATGGCTCTTTGATTAAATTTCGCCACCGTCAGGCGAATGGGAACTCCCTTAAAGATGTCTTGCACGTACTCCAGAACTAAAGAAAAGAAGGCAGCACCATAGCCCTTTCCTGTTAACTCAGGTTTCATTCCGATTCCTATATCAACCAGAGTCTCGGAATAGGCGCCAAATTGGCGGCCAACCGGAACTTGGGCAGAGCCCCCGATACAAAAAAAGCCGACTAAGCTATCATTTTGATCAAGCACGAAAGAATAGGAGTCTTCGAGCATTTCCTTCATAGAATCAGAATTCAGCTCATTATTATAAAAATCATAGGGTGGATCATATCGCCAATTCAAAATGTCAATCGCAGCTTCTTCGTTCATATTCCTTATCTTGAATGTCATCTTATCTCCTCTAATCCTGCCTTTAGGTTAGATATTCTTCATTAAATGAAAAAATCCTTCTTCCCCAAACTATATCCGCATAAGAAAAGGCCGTCATTTTGACAGCCTTGACTATTCGAAGGAGGAACCCCTCTGAATCAATTGTTTAT
>CAJGCH010000242.1 GCA_904501845.1 uncultured Bacillaceae bacterium
GAGGAATTGGCTGCTCTCATCAAGGGCCTAAAATGCCACGTGAATCTTATTCCGGTTAACTACGTACCGGAGAGAGATTATGTTCGTACCCCAAAAGAACAAATCAAACTGTTTGAAGATACGCTGAAAAAGCATGGTGTAAACGTAACAACAAGAAGAGAACAAGGTCATGACATTGATGCTGCCTGCGGCCAGCTGCGTGCGAAAGAAAGGAAAGAAGAGACGAGGTGAACGGATGAAGGCCACATACAGGACTGACCGGGGCAAGGTTAGAATGCATAATGAGGATCAGGGAGGCATCTTCTTTCGAGAAGATCCTTCCTCCATGGCTTTTGCCATCATAGCAGATGGTATGGGGGGTCATCGCGCAGGCGATGTCGCAAGCGAGATGACCGTTTCCATTCTGAAGAAAGCATGGGAGGAAACGAATCTCAATGAGACGCCTGCTTCCATCGAATCATTTCTGCGGGAGCAGATTCAAATCGCGAACAGTGAACTGTATAAGCACTCTCTCTCTCATGCTGAATGTGAAGGGATGGGCACGACAATAGTCGCTGCTCTTTGCACGGAGCGAAGCGCAACGATTGTGAATGTTGGTGATTCAAGATGTTATTTGTTGAATGAGGATGGATTTAAGCAAGTCACCGAAGATCATTCCCTAGTCAATGAGCTGGTCCGGTCCGGTCAAATATCCAAAGAAGATGCCGAGCATCATCCGAGAAAGAATGTGATTCTAAGGGCTCTTGGCACAGAAGCGAATGTTGAGGTGGATGTGCGCACCATCGTGTTCGAGGAAGGGGACATGATCCTGTTATGTTCAGATGGACTCTCTGATAAATTATCAGAAACGGAAATGATGGAGATTATAACGAGCGGCTCACCGCTTGAAGAGATGGCAGACACCTTTATCCAAAGAGCGAATGATAATGGGGGAGAAGATAATATCACTCTAGCAATCCTTCTTCACAACTTTGAAAGTGAAAGAGGGTGAGCTGAATGTTAATAGGGAAAAGAATCAATGGCCGCTATAAGATTATCCGCATGATTGGCGGAGGCGGCATGGCTAACGTATATCTGGCGAGAGATATGATTCTTGACCGTGATGTAGCATTGAAGGTTCTCCGAATGGATTTCTCTAATGATGATGAATTCATCAAGAGATTCCACCGGGAAGCACAATCAGCAACAAGCCTGACTCACCCGAATATTGTCAGTATATATGATGTTGGTGAAGAGGATGGCATCTATTATATCGTGATGGAATATGTAGATGGCATGACGCTTAAGCAATATATTCAAGCTTTCTCTCCAATCCCAGTTGAGAAAGTACTTGATATCATGACACAAATCACATCCGCACTGGCTCTTGCCCATCAAAATCATATTGTACATAGGGATATTAAGCCCCATAATCTCTTGATCGATCACGAGGATAATGTGAAAATTACGGACTTTGGCATTGCGATGGCGCTAAGTGCGACATCTATCACCCAAACGAACTCGGTGCTGGGTTCGGTCCATTATTTATCCCCTGAACAAGCAAGGGGGGGAATGGCAAACAAAAAGTCGGATATTTATTCTCTTGGCATCGTGATGTTTGAGCTGCTGACAGGGAGGCTTCCATTCTCAGGCGAGTCGGCTGTTTCGATTGCACTGAAGCATTTACAATCAGATACACCTTCACCAAGACGCTGGAATCCGGCCATCCCGCAAAGCGTTGAGAATATCGTCCTGAAAGCGACGGCGAAAGATCCTTTTCACCGCTATAGCAGCGTCGAAGAAATGGCCATCGATATAAATACAGCACTTGATCCAGAACGGCTGAATGAAAGTAAATTTGTGATTCCTGAGGATGATGATGTCACGAAAGCAATCCCAATCATCACGAATGATGAATTATTCCAGAATCATGATGAGACAAAGGTGATTGCTGAACAGGCGGATACGGTTCAATCGGCTGCATCGTCGAAAAATGAGAAGAACAGGAAGAAAAAGAAGGATAAAAAGCAGAAAAAGACTAAGAAGCCGGTCAAAGAGAAAAAGCCGAAGAAGAAGCGGAGCTGGGCGAAGATTACGGCCATCATCTTCGGAATTTTAATTATCTTGGCAGCATTGGCGATTCTCATCCTGCCGGGAATTCTTGCGGCAAAGGATGTGGAGATTCCAGATGTTACAGATAATCAGCTGGATAAGGCTCTTGCTACTTTACGGGCATCTGGTTTCGAAATAGGCGAAGTTATTGAAAAAGAGGATGACGAGATAGAGGAAGACAATGTCATCAAAACAGAACCAGAAGCAGGAAGTACAGTTAAGGAAGGCTCCGCTGTCGATGTTTATTACAGCATTGGGAAAAAGAAAGTCGAAGTGCTGAGCTATGTTGGCCGTGATTATGAGGATATTGAAAATCTGCTCGAAAACTTCGGTTATCAGGATATTGTTATAAACAAAGTGAATGATGACTCGGAGGTTGGTACGGTCCTTGAACAGGAGCCGTCAGATGGGGAAAGCGTAATCCCGTCTGAGACAACGTTGACACTTACGGTGTCCAATGGACCGGCCAAGGTAAACTTAAAGGACTTAACCGATTATACGAAAAAGGCCCTGGATGATTACGCTTCCGATACCGGATTGAAAATCACGTTTGCTGAGGAACAGTATAGTAATACGGTTCCTGCTGGCCAAGTTATCTCCCAATCTCCGGCTGCCGGGACGGCCCTTGAGGTAGGATCTGAAGTAAATGTCGTTCTTTCAAAAGGAGCGGAAGAAATTCCGCCGAAAGAGGAAACGAAAGAAGTCACAATCACCTATGATGAAGAGCTAGAAGGGACACCGCAGACGGTGACCATCTTGATTGAAGACCTTGACAATACGATGACAGAACCGGTCGAGACATTCGAAATTACGGAAACTGTTAAGAAAACCTTGCATTTCAGGGTTCCTTATAATGGACGGGCGGGGTATAAAATCATTAAGGATAATAGTGTGTATGACGAAGGAGTCATTAATTATTCCGAAAATGATTGAATAAAGGAGTGAATATATGCCTGTAGGCAAAATCATTAAAGCATTAAGCGGTTTTTATTATGTGATGGATGGAGACCAAGTGATTCAGTGCAGGGGGCGCGGTGTTTTCAGGAAGCAAAAGGTTTCCCCGTTGGTGGGAGATATGGTTGACTTCCAGGCTGAGAACCCGACTGATGGCTATATAATGGAAATAAAGGAGCGGAAAAATGAGCTAGTCCGGCCGCCAATTGCGAATGTTGACCAAGCTATCCTTGTCTTTTCTGCTGTGGAGCCGGATTTCAGTCCGGGATTGCTTGACCGCTTTCTCGTGCTGGTCGAGTCAAAATCCATTGCTCCGGTTATTTGCATCAGTAAAGTGGATCTCTTGGATGCGTCAGGATTAGCCCGGATAGAGAGTTATGCGGAGCATTACCGGACAATTGGCTATGAGGTAATCCTTACTTCTTCAATTGAGGAGACAGGTATAAACGATTTGATGCCTTTCATTAATGGAAGAACATCTGTCTTTGCTGGTCAGTCCGGAGTTGGGAAATCATCATTATTGAATGCCCTTGATCCAGAGTTGAATATAAAGACGAACGAGATTTCCTCCCATCTTGGCCGGGGGAAACATACAACAAGACATGTCGAGTTAATCAGTATTGGGGACGGTCTCATTGCTGATACGCCTGGTTTCAGTTCACTTGAATTTACTGAGCTTGAAGCGGTTGAGCTTAGCGATTGCTTCCCGGAGATGCGGGAAAAAAGCTCTGAATGCAAGTTTAGGGGATGCATGCATTTGAAGGAGCCAAAATGTGCAGTGAAGGAAGCTGTTCAAACAGGCGAGATTGAGTCTTATCGATATGACCATTATTTGCAGTTCCTCGAAGAAATCAAAGACAGAAAGCCGAGGTATTAATTTATGGTAAAGATAGCACCATCAATTTTATCAGCTGACTTTTCAAAATTGGGAGAAGAAATCAAGGATGTTGAACGCGGGGGAGCTGATTGGATCCATATTGATGTTATGGATGGCCATTTTGTCCCTAATATTACGATTGGTCCTTTAATAGTTGAGGCAGTCCGTCCGATTACGAAGCTGACTCTTGATGTACATTTGATGATAGAGAATCCTGACCAATATATCGAAGCATTCGCAAAAGCTGGCGCTGATTATATTACGGTGCATGCTGAGGCATGCACGCACTTGCACAGGACAATCCAGCTGATCAAGTCATTCGGCGTAAAAGCCGGTGTTGTCCTTAATCCTGCAACATCTGTATCCGTCCTGGATTATGTGCTTGAGGACATTGACATGGTTCTCTTAATGTCTGTGAATCCTGGTTTCGGCGGACAAGCCTTTATTCCTTCCGTGCTCGATAAGATTGAAACCGTTCGAAGCATGATTGATGAGAAAGGTTTGGATATCGATATCGAGATTGATGGCGGTGTTAATCCAGAAACGGCAAGACTATGTGTGGAAAAAGGGGCAACGGTCCTTGTCGCAGGTTCTGCTATCTATAATAAGGCAGACCGCAAGCAGGCGATTGCCGATATCCGCGGATAAGGTAAGTAAGAAACGGGGCTTATGCAGCAGATGGGAACTGGTTGCAAAGCCTGCAGCAATAAAAGGGTTATCTGCCTTAAGCCTTCTGGCTTAAGGAGGATAATCCTTTTTCTATATTAGGAGGAATGAAGATGGATATTAGGATTGTCGCTGGA
>CAJGCH010000243.1 GCA_904501845.1 uncultured Bacillaceae bacterium
GGTCGATTATATAAAGGAGTATAAGAGAAGAGGTGGGCTGGATGGAGGCGAAAAAATTATTCGATCCATTTCCTGAATTGGAAACCGAACGACTTATCTAAAGAAAGATCACGATGGAAGATGCTCATGATATGTATGTGTATGGCTCCAATCCTGAAGTAACGAAATATGTGACCTGGAACACGCATCAAACGATTGAGGATAGGAAGGAGTTTTTGAAATTTGCCCTTTCACAATATGAGCGAAAGGAATTGGCTCCATGGGGAATCGAACGGAAAGGCACCGGGAAGCTGATTGGAACCATTGATTTTGTTGAGTGGAAAATTCCGCACAGAGGGGCGGAAATCGGGTTTGTGCTTTCGCAAGACTGGTGGGGGCAGAGAATCGCCGCTGAGGCAGCCAAAGAGGTGATAAAGTTCGGCTTCACGCATATGGACTTGGTGCGCATCCAAGCAAGATGCTTTGTGGAAAATGCCGGTTCTGAGCGGGTCATGCAGAAGGCGGGGATGACGTATGAGGGAGTCATTCGAAAAGGGATGTATGCCAAGGGGCGAGCATCTGATTTGAAGATGTATTCAATCCTGAGAGAGGAGTACGTTTCTAAATAAGACAGACTGATCAGCTGGAATGGAAATGCTTGAATTGACTTCAAGCATTTTTTTATTGTGTATAAACTCTAGTGAATCAGCATATAGTCTACTAAGAAACTAGCATAAATTGAGAGAACCAGCCGGGAAAGGGCGGCTGGCTCGCTGTTAATGAATATTTCGGTACAATCCGATGACTTTCCCTAAAATGCTGACATTCTGCAGGATGATTGGGTCTAGCATGGAGTTTTCCGGCTGCAGGCGGAAGTGATTATCTTCCTTGAAGAAGCGCTTGACGGTTGCTTCATCGTCTTCAGTCATGGCCACGACAATCTCGCCGTTATTGGCTGTATGCTGCTGGCGGACGATGACATAGTCTCCATCAAGGATGCCAGCTTCAATCATACTGTCTCCCATGATCTCGAGCATAAATACATTCTCATCCGCAGGAGCCATATGCTCTGGCAATGGGAAGTATTCCTCGATGTTCTCAATCGCCGTGATAGGCTGACCGGCTGTAACCTTACCGATGAGAGGGACGCTGATGGAGTTGGCTTTTGGAATATGATCATGCGGATCCATATCCAGGATTTCAATGGCGCGCGGCTTTGTCGGATCGCGTCTGATGAGTCCTTTGCTTTCCAAACGGGCTAAATGTCCGTGAACAGTTGAACTGGAGGCAAGTCCGACTGCTTCCCCAATCTCCCGCACGGAAGGCGGATACCCTTTCGTTTTAACCTCTTCTTTAATGTATAGTAAGATATCTTGCTGTCGCTTTGATAGTTTTGTTGTCATCTCCCGCACCTCTTTATCTGATCTTTGCCGTTATTATATCACGAGGCGAACACTAGTACAAACATAAGTTCGATTTTTCTTGTTGACACGAAACATTTGTTCGGTTTATACTAAAGTCAATCAATACGAACATACATTCTGTGGAGGGATTTTTAATATGAAACAAGTTTGGTCTTCTTACTCTTATACAATCATTTTTGCTGCTGGACTTTTATCTTTAATTCTTTTGATGACTTTCACGAATTTCGAAAAGAGCGATGAACAATTTATGAAAGTGACGGTTGAGAGCGGGGATACGCTTTGGGCTATGGCTGAACAGTATGAGGAAGCAGATATGTCAACGACTGAATTCGTTAAATGGGTCAGAGAGGCAAATGAACTGGAAACAACACATATTCAAGAAGGCCAGACGATTGTTCTTCCTATTGAAAAAAACACAGATATCCTGCATTTGGCAGACTCAAATAAGGAATAAACGTTATAATGATAGTAGTGAAGGCCGGGGCATTCGTTCCGGCCTTTGCTGCATATCTCAAGAATATATAGAGAATGGTGAGAGAAATGAAGGTTGGAATTTACTGCAGGGTCAGTACAGAAAAGAGCACACAGGAGACATCTCTTGAAAGACAGGAACAGGAACTTACACAGCTTGCCGCCATCAAAGGCTTTGAGGTCGTGTCGATTGAGAAGGAGCAGGCAAGTGGTTATGATCTGGAGCGAGAGGGTATTCTGATTCTATTAGAGCAAATGCGCAATAAAGAAATAGAAGGACTGCTCATCCAGGATGAGACGCGGCTTGGACGGGGAAATGCGAAGATTGCTTTGATGCACTGCATCTATAAGGAAGGCATCAAGTTATATACGGTTACTCATAACGGGGAGCTCGAGGTATCTGAAACAGACGCGATGCTTCTGCAGATCATCAGCATCGTGGAAGAATATCAGCGAAAGCTGCAAAACAGCAAGATACGAAGAGGGATGAAACGGGCGATTGAGAATGGCTATAATCCAGCCAGGAATCTGTCGAACCAGCATGTCGGCGGAGGAAGGGAACGAACAGAAGTCCCGATTCAGGAGATTATCGAACTGCGGATTAAAGGGCTGACTTTTGCCGAGATTACGGAGAATTTGAACCGACGGGGATATGAGGTATCAAAAGCGACTGTGCACCGCCGTTATGCCGAGCATGCTGAAAAACAGAAACACGTTTAATAGATACTTCTTGAAATAGTTCATATTTTTCTATACGATGACAGTAATCGATTTTTTTAGGAAAAGGAGCAATCCACATGCTGCCAAAGCACAAAATTAACAGAATCAATGAATTATCGAAGAAAGCAAAGGCTGGCGGCCTCACAACAGAGGAAGCGAAGGAACAATCCATGCTGCGCGCCGAATATTTAGAGTCTTTCCGGTCTTCCATGCGGAACACGATTGAAGGGGTAACCATTATCGACCCGAATGGAAATGATGTAACACCGGAAAAGGTTAAGCAAATCCGCAATAAAAGACTCCATTAATGGGTATGAGATAGAATAGACTCCAACTGATTGGTGAAATTTTTGTCAATTCTGTAGAGTTGGATAAATAATGTTGTCAATATAACTTTGTTTCATTTATAGTAAGACTGAAGTAAGTTAATCGGAAAGGATGTAGACTGACTATGTTTACTGAAAAGGATCAATTAGCCATTACAGCTATACGTACACTTTCAATCGATGCAATAGAAAAAGCCAATTCCGGTCACCCGGGCATGCCGATGGGCGCTGCGCCTATGGCCTATGCACTTTGGACTCGTTTCATGAACCATAATCCAAATAATCCTGACTGGTTCAACCGCGACCGTTTTGTGTTGTCAGCTGGACACGGATCCATGCTTTTATACAGTCTTCTTCACTTATCCGGATATGGACTTGATATGGAAGAGATCAAGAACTTCCGTCAATGGGATTCCAAAACCCCAGGTCACCCTGAATATGGCCACACACGCGGCGTTGAAGCAACAACTGGCCCATTAGGACAAGGAATTGGGATGGCTGTTGGGATGGCAATGGCTGAGCGTCATTTAGCCGCTACTTATAATAAAGAGAATTATGAAGTTGTTGACCATTTTACATACAGCATCTGCGGAGACGGCGACTTAATGGAAGGTGTTTCTGCTGAAGCGGCTTCCTTGGCTGCGCACTTGAAGCTTGGCCGTTTAGTCGTCCTTTATGATTCCAATGATATCTCCCTTGACGGGGAATTGAGCATGAGCTTTTCTGAAAGCGTTGCAGAACGCTTCAAGGCTTACGGATGGCAATATATCCGCGTAGAGGACGGAAACGACCTAAACGAGATTGCCAAAGCGCTTGAAGAAGCGAAAACAGATCTTGACCGTCCGACCATGATTGAAGTAAAAACAGTCATCGGTTATGGCGCGCCGAATAAATCCGGCAAAGCGGCCGTTCACGGAGCTCCGCTTGGCGAAGATGAAATGAAGCTTACGAAAGAATACTATAAATGGACATTCGAAGAAGATTTCTATGTGCCTGAAGAAGTGTATGCGACATTCAAAGAAACAATCATTGATGCAGGTGCTAAGAAAGAAGAAGAATGGAACCAATTATTCGCCAATTATAAAGAAGAGTACCCTGAACTTGCTGCACAGCTGGAAACAGCTATCAAGGGCGAGCTTCCTGAAGGATGGGATAAAGAAATCCCTGTCTATGAAGCAGGCAAAGCTATTGCGACGCGTAACTCCGGTGGCGAGGTGCTGAACGCCCTGGCGAAGAATGTTCCGTCCCTGTTCGGCGGTTCAGCTGATTTGGCTGGCTCTAATAAAACCATGCTAAAAGGCGAAAAAGATTTCTTGCCAGGTTCTTATGAAGGCCGCAACATTTGGTTCGGTGTCCGTGAATTCGGTATGGGTGCTGCATTGAATGGTATGGCTCTTCACGGAGGACTTCATGTGTACGGCGGTACATTCTTTGTCTTCTCTGATTACTTGCGTCCAGCTATCCGCTTGGCTGCGCTCATGAATCTCCCTGTCACGTATGTATTCACGCATGACAGCATTGCGGTTGGCGAAGACGGCCCAACGCATGAGCCAATCGAGCATCTTGCTGCCTTGCGCGCGATGCCGAACGTTTCCTTGATCCGTCCGGCGGACAGCAATGAAGTGGCGGCTGCCTGGAAAGCGGCGATTACAAGCAAGAATAAACCAACAGCGCTTGTTCTTTCCCGTCAAAACCTTACAACCTTGCCGTTATCTGCGAAACTGGCAGAGGAAGGCGTTCAAAGAGGCGCATATGTCGTTTCACCGGCTA
>CAJGCH010000244.1 GCA_904501845.1 uncultured Bacillaceae bacterium
AAGGCGAGCTGGCTCAGCGCTTCCCCCACGGAAAGCGAGTCCATTCTGCCGAAAATAGCTTCTCCTTTCAATTAAAGTGCTAGAGCATAGAAAATACCCCTACATCGTTAGATTTTGACTAACAATATAGGGGCAGTTTTAAACCCTTAATGGTTTTTGTCTACAGTCTGACGTCATTCCATCTGGAATGACGTTTTTTTGCAAGTCTCTGTTAAAATTCAGCTTAAATGAGCCGTAAAGATTCTGATTAATGCGTTCAATCGCAGTTCAATATGTTCATGCAGCATTGAAGTCGGACTATAGCTCGACTTTTCTATCATACATAATCGAAACCATTGCCTCGTTCATTGGAGTTGAGATACACTTAAATGGAAGTATATTCTATAATTGTCTAATTGACCCGAGAGCCAAAGGCGATGAATGTCTTCTCATCTTCAATCAAACCGCAGGACGCACATTGTACGCGGATGCCGGGTCCTCTGTAGGGAAGATGGTAAGCCTCCAGTTCATCGTCAGCATACATCTGGATAATCGTTCCGGAATGCGGATCTAATTTCACATAAATAGGTGTCTGCTCGATGACATTGAAGCGTGAGCGGTTCGTTTTGCAATTAGGGCAGCAGTATGGGTGTGACATGACTAACGACCTCCTTTTCAAATTAGTTTTGGTTAAATGGAAAAGGAATATGCATATCCACACATGTAGAGCGACAAATGTTAGAGGACAGGATTGAATGATAAAGGGGATGTCAAAGGATGAGAAAGAAAAGGACTGCTTTAGCGGTCACGGCATTAATTGCCTTGTTCGCGGCCGGGTGCAGCCAAACAGAAGAGAACAACCAGGAGCATGCGAGTCATAAGGCTCCGGAAGTTTTGGAGGTCGAAATAGGGCTAGAAACAAGTACTGCCAAAGTAAATGAGAATATCATCTTTGAGGCGAAAGTGACACAAGGCGGGGAGCCTGTTGAAGACGCAAAGGAAGTCGAGTTTGAATTCGGCCGAGAAGGGGGCGAAGATACAGAAATCATTCAAGTGGAAGATCAGGAAAACGGCATTTATCGCTTGGAAAAATCCTTTTCAGAAGCTGGCATCTATACGATTACGACACATGTGACGGCAAGAGATATGCATTCCATGCCTTCAAAGGAGTTTGAAATAACCCCTTAAAGGGACCTCTCTATGTCTTTTTTAGGTTATCCTTCCATATACATATATGTAAGGAATCCTCGGAAGAAGGGGGGATAGCGATGTCGACGCATAGAAATAACCGGATTATTCATGATCAGGGGCAGATCTATCGGCTCCAGAGAGAGGAACGTTCTTATTTGCAGGAAACCCACAATCAGACAGAGCTTCACATTAAAGAGATTGCCGGTTTGGACATCGGTGAATTTCAGGCAATGGCAAAAGGAAGCTTGGGTGAGAGTGAGTATCTGAACATTAAGAAAGAATTGTTCATTAAATCAACGGGGAAGGCTCATATTATCTTTGATATACAAAAATTACAGAACTTTACACTTGCGATTGCCAATCCAAATGACCAGCCGATTCACGGGTCGCTTTATATCAGTCCTGATAATGGCCATTATGCTTCTACGATCAATAAGATAGAAATTGAAAGCAGCCAGCTCGAAATTCTTGATTGTCAAAAGAGGCTGCGTTTTGTGAAAGTGGAAATAGCGGGTCAGACTGGAGATAAAGGACTCGTGTTCTTGCAAGGCGAGAAATAGGGATAGGCAGAGAAATCTCTGCCGTGTCAGCTCCATTACCATTCAGGCACAGATATTTCCGAGTATTGAGAATCAGGAATTTTGAAGAGGATAATTTCTAGTATCCCATCTTTGTAGCTTGATTTAGCCCCTTTCTTTTTAACCAGGCATGGAAGGGGGCAGGTCAAGCTTTCTTCGCGATGTGGAGGCAAACCGTTTAGGATGATTCTGTTATTGGTGTGATACAGCTTGAGATTAGGCAATTCCTCTTCTGCTATTGGCAGACGCACGAATACATAATCATGCGTTTCGAAAATAGCCGGCTCAAAGCTTCCCGTCGCTTTTCCCTCTCGTTCAGGGTCTTCAGCCGGATCGCTGGATAAGCCCTGTTTCATCAAGCTTCCGAATTGCTCAGGCGACAACATGGATAATAATTGTTCCATTTGTTTTTCCAAACCCGACTGATTTAAATATTTCATCCAATCAGGCATTTGCTGTTTATTATTAGGGAAGAGATTCCAAGGGAACAATGTATCACCTCAACTTTCGAAAGGGCAGGATAGGTTACTGCTACTATATGCCTTATGGGCCATATTCGTTAATCATCATCTTAGTCATATACCTGCAATATTCAGTATAATAGGTTGGGAGATGTATTCTAGAGAAATGAGTCTGGAGGTTAAACGTCAATGAAACGGACAGCTTTGATTACCGGTTCAGCAAGCGGTCTTGGACGGGTCGCGGCAGAGAGATTAGCTCAGGATGGCTATTCCATTATTACAACGTATCTCCATAGCAGAGGCCGAGCTGAAGCTTACATGGATGAACTGGCTGATAAATATAAGATAAGCGCTTATGCTATCCCCTATGATGCAGCAAAGAGGGAGGCGCATGGGAGTTTGCTGCAGGAGTGCAGCAACATAAGCACACATATTGACATCCTTGTACATAATGCAGGACCGTATATTCAGGAGCGGAAAACCATGTCAGAATATACCGAAGAAGAATGGGACTACATGATTCAGGGGAATCTGTCGAGCATGTTTTTACTCGCTCGCGGATTAATACCTGGGATGCGGCAAAATGGGTGGGGACGCATCATAACGATGGGGTTTGACCAATCTAACACGGCGCCAGGCTGGAAGTACCGCTCAGCCTTTGCTGCTGCAAAGGCTGGTTTGACTTCGCTCACAAAAACACTTGCGATTGAAGAGGCTGAGTATGGAATCACCGTAAATATGGTTTGTCCAGGTGATATCGTCCATCCATACAAGGAAATGAGCCAGCCCGACCGAAATATAGGGGCAGACCAAGTACCTGTCGGAAGGCCGGGCACAGGAGCAGATATCGCGCGCGTCATATCATTCTTATGTGAAGAGGATTCTGACTTTATAACAGGGGCGGTTATTCCTGTGACAGGCGGGCAAGATGTCCTGTCCAAATATCGATAAAAAAACTCGCAAGGCTGCGGAATGCATGCTTGCGAGTTTTTTCTTTAGTTAAGTGCTCTTATCCTGCGTTGTACAATGATGAGCCTTATGCTCAGTCCAGTTGCACCGATAGCCAGTCCGGTGATCAAGCCAATCCAATAACCGAATGCGCCAAATGAGGTGTAGTTGGCTAATGCATAACCAACTGGCAAGCCAATAATCCAGTAGGAAAGCAATGTCATGAAGAAGGTGACATTGACATCCTTGTATCCGCGTAAGGCGCCTTGGATTGGAGCCTGGAGGGCATCAGATAGTTGAAAGAAAATGGCGAATATTAAAAACCTGGCCGTCAAAAGGGCTACTTCAGGGTCATTCGTGTATAGATAGGAAACTTGCTCGCGGAAGACAACAAGGATGATAGCGCTGATGCACGAGAATCCTACGGCGAACAAGACACCCATCAGGCTAAATTCTCGTGCACGCTTGAATTGATTTGCCCCGACTTCCTGGCCGACCAGGATTGTCAATGCCATCGAAAAGCTTAACGGCACCATATACAGGAATGAGGAGAAATTCATGGCTGCCTGGTGGGAGGCAATCGTAATCGTATCATAGGAACTCATAAAGAGAGTCACAGCCGCAAATATACTTGATTCAAAAAAGATAGCCATTCCAATTGGAAGTCCAATCTTCATGGTATTCCACCATTCTTTGGATGATGGCTTAGGCAAGCTGCGCAGCAATCCATATTGTGAGAATGGATCAACCTGTGCTGTAATCAGGATGGCAATCAGCATGATAATCCAATAGGTAATCGATGACGCGATGCCTGCGCCTATACCGCCATATGCCGGCAGACCGAATTTCCCGTAAATGAACGCATAATTAGCCAGTACATTTACCGGCAAGGCGATAATGGTGATGAACATGGAAACCGATGTCTTTCCGAGCGCATCGATGAAGCATCTTAGCACGGTATAGACGAAAAGAGGGACAATTCCAAATGAAAGAGCAATTAAATACTGAAACGCAATCTGCTTTACCTCTGGCTCTAAATTCATGAAATTGAGCATCGAGTCCAGGAATAGACTCCCGAGGATGATTAGCAGAGCGCTCATAATGAGTGCGAGATAGATGGCCTGCATGACTGCTTGTCTAATGCAGCCAGGTTTAGCTCTTTGTCCGAAAAGCTGGGCGACAATTGGCGTTACTGCAAGGAGAATACCTGAACAGCCATTATAGATTGGCATCCATAACGATGTTCCGATTGCGACACCCGCTAAATCAATTGGGCTGAATTTGCCCGACATGAATGTATCAAAGAAGCTGATTGCAAATAAGCCTAGCTGTGTTATCAGGATAGGCAAGAACACAATCATCATCTTGGACATTTTTTCTCTTGAGAATAGTGACTGAACCATATAAAAGAGTCCTCCAAATGTATTCAACTTATGCTATTAACCATCATAAACGTAAAATGGGAAAAGAAGAATAGAAAAAGATGTATATTCAATTACAAAATCATATAATAAT
>CAJGCH010000245.1 GCA_904501845.1 uncultured Bacillaceae bacterium
AAATTCATCCTCGCGTGCCCGGTATCTTGTACAGCCTTGATAAAAAGCTTCTATAATCAATAATGCTTTGCTGATAGCAGGCTGTTTTTACAGCCCGTCTACCGACTTCATTCTGGGGATAGCTGCATATGATTTCCTCTATTTCTTTCGAATGGACAGCATATATTGAGCATTCGTGAAGATGAGAATAAAGAGGATGATGAGGATCCCCGCTAATTGTGAGACACCCGATAGAACTGAATAGGCAATGAGTGCCAATACCGCAAAGAATAAGAGCATGTTGATACTCGTGAACGCTCTGTATAAACCATGCAGCATGATATGACGTTCCCCATCATCGCTCATTTCCATCAGCTTCTTGGCATACTGCTTATCATTCACAGACGGATATTCACGATTTGGATCCACCACTTTCGCAAGCTCCGCAGTAATAAACATCAGCGACAGGCTTAGGAGCAGCAAGCCCAGACTAATAAAAATAAAGGCAATTGGCTGAGCCGCAATCCCTACTAGCGCAAGCATTCCTGTTGAAGTATACATAGCTATATTTGCAGCCAGCATGCCATCTCCATAGCGTTTGTTTTGAAGCTCTGCCAGTTCATCCTCCTCATCACCTGATACCTGCCTCTTGGACTTCTTAACGATATTCACGCATGTCAATGCATTAAATATAATTAAGGCAACCGAAATGACCATCAATACAATCATTAATTCAAAGGCCAAATTTACAGCCCCCCATGAGATAGTTGAACCTAAACCAGAATTCAGAGTAAAATACATCACCAGATAGCCAAACACCGCTCCCGCTAGCGCTCCTAACAGCATCTTTCCTATCGCTTTCGTCATCATTCATCCTCCTCAAATAAAAATATTTGTTCAATCGGCTCATTAAAGATTCTCGCGATTCGCACGGCAATCAACAATGAGGGGATAAATTCCTCCCGCTCAATCAAGCTCACCGTCTGGCGCGATATTCTCGCAAGCTTCGCGAGCTGGGTCTGATTCATCCCCTCACGCGCCCTGAGCTCCTTCAATCTCGTTTTCATGCTCTCACCTCTTCCATTTATTGTATGGTTTATTTTTCCTTTTGACAACTATATTTGTCAAAATGATTAGTTTATTTGTCAATCATACCTTTCTTTCCATTAAAAAAAGAGCCAGCTCCGGCTCTTTAGACAGTACATCCTACCAAATAGGGTAGCGGGATAACAGTTCAAAGGTGAAAAACAAAGAGGCAATAAGAAATACAGCGTCCATTAGCGTGCGCAAATATTGCCTTGAACCCTTCATATACTTCCACTCAACCAGTGACCTAAAAAGCCACAAAGCGGCTATAAAGTATAAGAAGTGGTACTCCGTAACTCCCCTTCCAAACTCAATACTGATAACAACAGCTATAAAATAAATAACTAAGAGGGTTATTCTTCCCCAACGGTACACTTTCTCCCCTTCAGTCTCTTCTATGTCTACTTCCACCACTCCAAGCATTCGACCGCTCCATTTACTAAATAAGTAATTAAATAAAAAAATTGAACCAACTACTCCAATCGTGATTAGAATATTCATTCCGATTTCCCCTTCACCCCTACGTTAGTATTAAGACCAACAACTCTCCGGATTGATTAATAATTAAATAGGTGGTTATTTATCGTATAACAGCTCATTTTCGCTTCCTGACCATTTCAATCCTTAGCTTCATTGCATATGTATTCAAAGATTCCATCAGGAAGTTCCTCCTGCCAAATTCTATTGATTACTTCTCTATCCCACTTATCTTAGTATTTTATGAAAATATTAACAATGAAAATATTGACAAAATAGGAATTAAATCATATATTTAACTACGAAATTGATAATCATTATCAATTATTTATTAGACATACCTATCATTAAGGAGGGAAATGGGATGAATCGCCTCTATACAGATAGCTTAAATATTGGTTATGGAGAACAGTTGATTGTCAAAAATCTTAGTATTGACATACCTGATCACAAAATAACAACCATCATTGGTTCTAATGGCTGCGGTAAATCTACCTTACTAAAGGCAATGACGCGGATTATCTCTCATCAATCCGGGGACGTCATACTTGATGGGAAATGCATCTCAAATGAAAACACTAAGATTCTCGCACAGAAGATGGCCATCCTGCCCCAATCACCCGAAAGCGCGAGCGGGCTGACAGTCGGCGAGCTCGTATCTTACGGACGCTTCCCTTATCAAAAAGGATTTGGCCGACTTTCGAAAAAGGATATGGATGTTATTGACTGGGCCCTTCAAGTTACCGGGACAAGCGATTTCAAATACCGTCCTGTTGATGCCCTATCAGGCGGTCAGCGGCAGCGGGTTTGGATTGCAATGGCACTTGCTCAGGAGACAGAGATTATTTTTCTCGATGAACCGACTACATACTTAGATATGGCTCATCAATTAGAAGTATTAGAGCTTTTGCAGAAGCTCAATATGGAGCAAGGCCGCACGATTGTGATGGTTCTCCATGATTTAAACCAGGCTGCACGCTTTGCTGATTATATGATTGCATTAAAGGACGGGCAAATTGTGAAGGCAGGGAAATGCGAGGAAGTCATGACTCCTAATGTGCTCAGGGATGTATTCCATATTGAT
Source organism: uncultured Bacillaceae bacterium (assembly GCA_904501845.1). GTDB lineage: Bacteria > Bacillota > Bacilli > Bacillales > Pradoshiaceae > Pradoshia. The sequence goes on from CAJGCH010000245.1 coordinate 2,627, forward strand.
GCCCAAATCGGGAGAGACCCGCGAACAAATAAACCAATGTGTATAACCTACAACTTATTAAAAGGAGAACAAAATCATGAAAAAATGGATCCTTCCGTTTATGCTGCTCTCAGTGCTATTAATTAGTGCATGCAGCAGTACTTCCTCGACAGGAGAAAAGGAAAACGATACAAAGAAAGAAGAGTCTGAGACATTCACATACGAATCAGAGACTGGGCCAATTGAGGTGCCAAAGGAACCGCAGCGTGTCGTCATGCTATCAGGTTTCACGGGGAATGTGATTGAACTAGGCGTAAATTTAGCCGGTGTGGACGTATGGTCTAAAACAAATCCTACATTCGAGCAAGAATTAAAGGATGTTGCCGAAGTTTCTGAAGATAACTTAGAGCAAATCATTGAGTTAAATCCTGATTTAATCATTGCATTATCAACGGTCAAAAACATTGACAAATTAAATGAAATTGCCCCGACTGTCACGTATACATGGGGAAAGCTTGATTATTTAGAGCAGCATATTGAGATTGGTAAGCTGTTAGGCAAAGAGAAAGAAGCTAAAGCCTGGGTTGACGACTTCCAAAAACGCGTCACAGAGGCAGGAGATGAAATCAAGGCAAAAATCGGTGAGGATGCCACCGTATCCGTCATCGAAGCCTTCGATAAAAACCTATACGTATACGGGGATAACTGGGCACGCGGAACAGAAATCCTCTACCAGGGCATGAAATTGAAAATGCCTGAGAAAGTAAAAGAAATGGCCTTAAAGGACGGCTATTATGCTCTCTCCACAGAAGTCATTCCTGATTATGCAGGAGATTATGTCATCTTAAGTAAATATGCAGAGGCGGACACGTCATTCCAGGAAACGGAAACCTATAAGAATATACCTGCTGTCAAGAATGGCCGAGTCTATGAAATGGAAGGGAACGGAGCCTCATTCAGTGATCCGGTTACACTAGAAAAGCACTTAGCATTATTCAAGAAGTCATTTCTAGGTGAATAATGCTCCTCTGAGGGATTCGTCTTCACCCGAATCCCTCTTCCCTATTCTATGAAAGAGAAGATGAGTAAGATGATAAAAGAAAATAAACGTCCAATTCCTTTCGTCTATATCATGATTACTAGTTTGCTTGTTTTCATTGGCATGTTTATCGCTTCCATGGCTTTTGGTTCTGCAGATACATCTATCAAGGACGTATGGCTTGCTCTGAGCGCGAATGCCGAAACAGAAACCGCCCTCATGCTTCGGGAGATTCGTCTGCCAAGGGAAATAGCAGCCATCTTTGTCGGGGCCGCACTGGCGGTCTCCGGAGCCATTATGCAAGGATTAACGAGAAACCCGCTGGCTGACCCCGGCCTGCTTGGCCTGACTGCCGGAGCAAATGCAGCCTTGGCGATTACCCTTGTGGCCTTTCCTTCCGTGAATTATTTCGGATTAATGATTGCCTGCTTTATTGGAGCCGCCGTCGGCACCATTATGGTATTTGGTATTGGCATGGTTCAAAAGGGCGGCTTCTCGCCGATTCGAATCGTCTTAGCCGGGGCGGCAGTATCTGCCTTTCTCTATGCTGTCGCCGAGGGTGTTGGCATTTACTTTAAGCTCTCTAAGAGTGTTTCTATGTGGACCTCAGGAGGCCTCTCTGGAACGAATTGGGAGCATCTGCAGGTCATCGTTCCCTTTATCATTGCAGGTATTTTCTTGTCTGTGCTGCTCTCAAGACAACTGACGATTCTTAGCCTAAATGAAGAAATGGCCGTTGGATTGGGGCAAAAAACGACTCAAGTAAAAGTAATACTCTACATCATTATTATCCTCCTTGCTGGCGCCTCCGTCGCACTGGTTGGAAACATGACCTTTATTGGCTTAATGATTCCGCATATCGTTCGGGCAATTGTTGGGACAGACTATCGTTTTATTCTCCCGATGTCAGCCATCGCTGG
>CAJGCH010000246.1 GCA_904501845.1 uncultured Bacillaceae bacterium
CCACCCTAATCCCATGCAAAGTGGGTGAAGGGTGGACAAAGGGTGGACATCGACAGAGAAAGCCCACCCCAAGTCCATGCAAAGTGGGTGAAGGGTGGACAAAGGGTGGCCATCGTCAGAGAAAGTCCATCCTAATCCCATACAAAGTAGGTGAAGGGTGGACAAAGGGTGGTCATCGACAGAGAAGGCCCACCCTAATCCCATGCAAAGTAGGTAAAGGGTGGACAAAGGGTGGTCATCGACAGAGAAAGCCCACCCAAAGTCCATGCAAAGTAGGTGAAGGGTGGACAAAGGGTGGTCATCGACAGAGAAAGCTCACCCAAACCCATGCAAAGTAGGTGAAGGGCGGGCAAATGGTGATCATCGTCAGAGAAACCTCCACCCAAAAAAACACCCCCTCACACAGGGGGTGCCCCATCCTACCAAAACTAAAACTGACTGCTGAAAAACTCCCGCGTCCGTTCTTCCTTCGGGTTATCAAATATTTGCTCAGGTGTTCCGCGTTCGAGGATGTTTCCTTCATGCATGAAGAAAATCCAGTCGGCGACTTCGCGGGCGAAGGACATTTCATGGGTGACGATGATCATGGTCATGCCTTCTTCGGCGAGTTCTTTCATAGTGAGAAGTACTTCGCCGACGAGCTCGGGGTCGAGGGCGGAGGTGGGTTCGTCAAAAAGCATGATGTCGGGCTTCATGGCGAGGGCTCGGGCAATGGCGACCCGTTGCTTTTGTCCGCCCGAAAGTTTGCTTGGGTAGACATCGGCTTTGTCTTCTAAGCCAACTTTATGCAATAGAGCCATTGCTTCTTTTTTTGCTGTTTCCTTTGGTACTTTTTTGACTTGGACCGGAGCTTCGATGACGTTTTCAAGGACGGTCATATGCGGGAAGAGGTTGAAATGCTGAAAAACCATCCCGATTTTTTGGCGTACTTCATTGATGTTGTGGGTGGAGGGTTCAATTTGCTCCCCTTCGATGATGATTTTCCCGCTGTTCTTTTTTTCGAGATAGTTGATGCAGCGAAGCAGGGTGCTTTTGCCGGAACCGCTCGATCCGACGAGGCAGACGACGTCGCTTTCATGGATGGTTATGTCGATATTTTTTAAGACGTGAAGGTCTCCGAATGATTTGTTCAGTTTTTCGATTTTAATCATTTCTCGTGCCATATTTTGTTCCCCCTTACTGGTCACTGATGGACATTTTCTTCTCTAGTGCACGCAATCCGAGTGTGAGGATGCCAACTAGGATTAGGTAATAGACAGCGACGATGAGCAGGTAGTTCATTTCATCGAAGTTATTTGAGCCAAGCGTGGTGGCGACATTGAATAATTCGTTCAGCGAGATAAAGGCCGCCAAGGATGAGTCCTTTAATCCGATGATAAATTGGTTGCCAAGCGGCGGAAGGGCCCTGCGCAATGCTTGCGGGAAGATGATTCGGCGCATAGCGAGCCCGCGTGTCATACCGAGTGAGCGGCCGGCTTCCATTTGGCCTCTGTCGATGGATTGGATTGTTCCGCGGAAAATCTCTGCAATATAAGCGCCATTATGGAAGGCGAGCGCGAGTGAGGCAGCCCAGAAATCCGGTATGAGGAAAATGCCGCTGAATCCAAAGTACAGGATGAAGATTTGTACGATAAGCGGCGTGCCGCGGACAAGATAGATATAGGCATCAGAGAGATATCCGAGGATTTTGATGCGTGAGATCTTTAATAATGCTACCAATAAACCGATAATGATACCGATTAAAATAGAAACAACCGTTAATTCGAGTGTTAAAATCATGGCGTCAAAGAAGACGCCGCGTGTATCAATTAATGTGTTGAAGAAATGTGAGAAACTCGGCAATCGAAACAACATCCTTTCTATCTATCTATTATTCTGGTTTTGTCGTAATATCTTCTCCAAAGTATTTCATGCTGATTTCCTTCAATGTGCCGTCTTCACGGAGCGATTCGAGCGCATTGTTTACTTCCTCTAGCAATATCGGATTATCTTTCGGGATAACGACGGCTTGTTCACTTCGTTCAATCAGCTGCTGGCCGACAATATCGAAGCCTTCCTTCGCTGCCGTTTTGCCTGTGACGAAGTCAGTTATGACAGCATCATGGCGTCCGTTGCTGAGTGCCTTCAAGGCAGTTATGTCACTGTCATACATTTTAATGTTTGACGTGTATTGGCTTGCGGTATCTGCATATGTAGATCCTTTGGCAGCAGCGACTTCTTTTCCTTTTAAGTCCTCGGCTGTTTTGATATTACTGTCAGGGCGGGTGAAAATTTGTGGACCTGAGTAGTAGTAGGGAGTGGATAATAAGACATGTTTGGCCCGTGCATCATTGATGGTATGGCTTGCTACGGCCACATCGGCACGGCCGGTTTTGACTCCTTCTACGATTCCCTTAAACTTCATTTGTTTCTGGACGGGTTCTAGGCCTAACTCTTTCGCAATAGCTGCCCCGACCTCGATGTCAAAGCCTGTCATGGTCATATCATCATTCATATAGCTGAATGGCTTGAATTCACCTGAAGCCGTATAAACGAACTTTCCTTCTTCAATTAATTCAGCGCCGCTTTCCATCTTGTCTTTTTCAGCACATGCTGACAGGGTGCCGACGAGAATGAGCAGGATGGCTAGTGACATGGATTTCAATTTCATTTGGCAAGGTCTCCTTTCAGCAAAATTGTGGAATCATACCCTTCTTTTACCCTAACAAGCTTACTTGGTAACCAATTTTTTCTTTTTTAGCAAAAAAGGAGTCCCAAGAGAAGTTTGTGTCTGGAAATATTAGGATACACTCTTCTATAATAGCATTCGATTAGATGATGAACCATTTTTCGAGTATAATCATCTAAAGGAGTGAGACGGATGGAGTATACTGATCAAATGAAGAATCGCGTTAAGCGGATGGAAGGCCAGCTGCGCGGTATTTTGAAGATGATGGAAGAAGGCAAGGATTGTAAGAATGTCGTGACTCAATTATCTGCGGTCCGTTCCGCGGTGGATAGGACAATCGGAGTGATTGTGAGTGAGAATCTTGTGGAATGTGTGAAGGCTGCTGAGGGTAGTGAGCAGGAAGCATTAGTGAATGAAGCTGTTAATTTATTGGTGAAAAGCCGATAGTTCAATGATTGGCTTTTTTTGATAATATTTGTTATACCTAGAGGGGTAAAGAGATTGCGGGAGGGTGACCAATATGAAAACGATTGATGCACAGGAAGTGCAGGCTCGTCTTGAAGCAGGAGAGAAGCTGAACATCATTGATGTACGGGAATCAGATGAGGTGGAAGAAGGCAAGATTCCAGAGGCAGAGCATATTCCGCTTGGACTTGTTGAATTTCGTATGAATGAGCTTGATAAAGATAAAGAGTATTTCATTGTGTGCCATGCAGGCGGACGCAGCGCCCGTGCCGTGCAGTTTTTAGAATCCCAAGGGTTTAATGTCACGAATATTAGCGGCGGCATGCTTGCTTGGGAAGGCGAGACGGAATAATAAATATGGAATAAGGCGGCAAAGGTTTGCCGCCTTTCTTATGCCGCTTTCTTGATTTCAATATAAAGGATATGGTAATCCTCAGCCTCTGTGATGGTGAAAATATATCCTTCTTCCTCAATGGAATCACCGACTTTGACGTCCATTTTATGAGTCAGGTACCAGCCTCCGATGGTATCCACATCAGGGTTTTCGATATGGATGCCGAGTAAGTCGTTTACCTCTGATAATAGCAATTTAGAATCCACAATGTAATGATGATCTCCTAACTGGCGAATTTCCGGAAGTTGGTCATCATCAAATTCATCTCGAATTTCTCCGACGATTTCCTCTAGAATATCCTCCACGGTGACAATCCCTGAAGTACCGCCATACTCATCAATCAAGACGGCCATATGTGTTTGTTCTTTTTGCATTCTGATAAGCAGGTCATGGATTGGGATGGATTCAATGACAGTAATGATTGGTTTGATAAAGGGCTCAATAGGCATGTCCATCTTCATCCTGGATTTTAGGCAGGCTGTCATGAGTTCCTTAGTGTTTATCAGTCCGATAATGGAGTCTTTATCTCCAACTGCGACAGGAAAACGGGTGTGCTGCTGAGCATAGAGCTCTTCAAGGATATCTTCAATTATGTCCGCTCTTTGGAACACATCAATTTCTGTGCGAGGTACCATAATTTCTCTCGCCAGCCGATCATCGAATTCAAAGATATTATTGACATACCGGTATTCAGATTGATTGATTTCTCCCTTTTGATAACTATCGCTCAAAATCATACGGAGCTCTTCCTGAGAGTGGGCGATATCCACCTCTGATGAAGGTTTAATGCCAAATAATCCAGTGATGAAACGAGCAGAATGATTGAGCGCCCATATGATTGGGAAGGTAATCCGGTAAAACATGATTAAAGAGCCGGCAAAATTCACGGTAATGGTCTCAGCTTTTTGGATGGCGACAGATTTTGGAGCCAGCTCTCCGACAACTACATGCAAAAATGTGATGAGAGAGAAG
>CAJGCH010000247.1 GCA_904501845.1 uncultured Bacillaceae bacterium
CTTCGATTTCTATCCTTGAAATCAACACTTTATCTACTCGGGCACGGTCCATATCCACTACTTCAAGCTGCAGATTTTCCACTTGAAGCTTGTCCTTAACCTTTGGAATATATCCCAGCTTATTTATAATATATCCGCCTAATGTATGGAAATGTTTTCGATCGCCAAAGGTTGTAAAATCCTCTAAATCAAAATACCTGATGAAGGTATCGATTGAAATAAGACCATCGGCTAACCAGGAATTTTCATCTCTCACGATAATTTCCGGATCTTCTTCATCATCCTTATCCGGCATTTCGCCGACAATATTCTCCATAATATCATGAAGGGTTACAAGACCCTCGATTCCGCCATACTCATCAATAATGATTGCTTCATGCTGACCAGATTTCTTCAATATTTCCAATGCCCTAAACACTTTCATTTGCTCTGGCAGGACGAGCGTGTCATCGACACAATCAGCAAAAGAAAAATTCTCCCCTGCAATGATTTTTGGTAATAAATCTTTTTTATGAATAATCCCTTGGAAATCATCCAAACTTCCTTGGGCCACAGGGAATTTGGAATAATGACTTTCTTTGATAATCGCCATATTTTCTTCAAATGTATTCTCCAAATCAAGGCATACGAGCTTCGTGCGCGGTGTTAAAATATCGCTAAGCCGTTTGTCTCCCAAATAAAATATTTGTTCAACAATATCCTGTTCTATTTCTTCCACAACCCCGCTGTGAACGCCTTCTGCAATTAATTGGGAGATTTCTTCTTCTGTCACGTTAGGTTCTTTTGTAGGCTTAATTCTTAGAAGCCTTAAAACAAATTCAGTCGATTTGCTTAAAAACCAGATGAGCGGACGTCCTATTTTCGAAAAATAAAACATCGGTTTAGCCACTGCACAAGCAACTTTTTCTGGATTTCCCATCCCTATCCGCTTTGGAACTAACTCACCGATAATCAATGAAAGGTAGGTGGAAAGTCCCACAACCACGATGAAACTAAGCTCATAACTAAAAGGCGCAAGCACGTTAATCTGTTCAACATAAACAGCCAGCTGCCCAGCTATTGTGGCGCCTCCAAAGGCACCTGTGATGACCCCAATTAAAGTGATTCCAATTTGCATAGTCGACAATAATTGATTCGGGTCCTCAGCTAATGTTAAAGCATATTTGGCACTGGAGTTTCCTTCGTCTCGTAATTTCTCAAGTCTGTTCTTTTTGGATGTAACAACAGCAATTTCTGTCATAGCAAAAATACCGTTTGCCACAATAAGTATTAACACAATTACAATCGAGGTCCATATACTATCCAAGAAAATCTTCACCGTTCCTTTAAATAGACTATAGTAAGTAACCTTTTACTTATATAGTATAAATTATATCATATAGCATGCCCTATCTCCCTAAAAAACTTCATGCGGTTAGTCCTGCAGACAATCATCTCTCACCTATTAAGACATTGAATTTTAAGGTTCTCAAAAGCAAAGAACGCGGTAAATAAAGAGCGATAAAAAAGACCATTCTTAGGATATTTAACAGAACCAAACTTATTCATTTTTGACTATGAATCCATACTAGCAATACTTCTTCTTCGCTTCTTCTCATTTACTCTATTCCCAAAGACTTTATCCTTTTCCGCTATCCTTGCCGCAAAACATCATAACTTAGACAAACAGGGCCCAAAAATAAAGACAGCCATTGTCCGGCTGTCCAATTAATCATCTGGCTCCTTCGGTTTCTTGCTTTCCTCAATCTGTTCAAGCCTCATGATGATGTATTCGATATTTTTCAAGAGCCAATATTGCTTTTGCAATTTCCGGCAGAATTGCCGTTCATCCTTACCGGTGGCTTTCCTTGAATATTGGTCGACAATTTTGAGGCAATTGGCCGGAAAGGCCATGTAGGCCATGAATAGAAGCATTTCCCCCTCCTTGAAAGGGAAAAAGCGAAAATATCCGTTGATCCATTGAACCGTTTCTTCCGACTGAATCGGGTATGTCTTTAACTGCTTAACGACAAACGGCAATAGATCAAAGTAGGCTGGCGCTGTTTTCGTTCGCTCGAAATTAATGAAATGGCCATAGCCATTCTCACTGTATAAAAAGTGGTGAATGGACACGTTTCCATGTGTAATGACATTGCGAACCTTTTCTTCCTCCTTCGTCTGCTCATACCATTTCTTGAATTTGTTCATTGAGTAGGTCAATGCTTGGGATACATCATAGTAACAAAGGCAAAACAATTGCTCAAAAGGGGACATATACCATTTCTTCTCTATCGTGTTCATGTATTCCTGCAGAAAATCCCTTTGCTCCTCCCACTCTTGCAAGGTGTTTTCATAATGCTCCTGGCGGTCTTGGACCGGGATGGGAGCTTCCTTCGAAGACAGTGTATGCATTCGTGCCAGCTCCCGAAACATTTGCTGATGCCGCTCATCCCGTTCCTCCTCCACCTCATCTGGGAGCCATGGCATGAGGTAACTAAGCTTATCATTGTGGAGGACCGCATAGCGGCCATCAACCGCCGGAAAGATCGGTACGATCCGGTTATATCCATTTTGATAGAGGGTTTGGACATTTTTGATAAAATCAAAGCCATCTTTGGCCTTAATGGTCTTCACGGCGAAGATTCCATTATTCGTATATACTTTTTTAACCTTGCCAAAATCCTCAAAAAACTCAAGTTCCAGCTGATAATTGAGCAAATAATCAGCCAGCCATTTCTCATCCGCTCTTAACATTTATTATGGCACCCTTTCTCCTCGTGCCTATTAGGCAAAAGGCAGAGCCACATTTGTGCACTCCGCCTTTTCTGTTACTCTGCTGATTTATTAACCGGAGCTGTTACAGGAATATAGATGACTTGCCCTGCCCTAAGGCTATCAATCTCTCCAATCCGATTTACACGAGCAATGTGCTGAGCACTAATATGATAGCGTTCCGCAAGACCATCAATTGTCTCATTCCCCTGGACAATATAGACTTTCAGTTTAGCCTGCTTTGCTTCTTCCTCCGGCGAGAACAAATCATATAATAAAGACTTTGACTCTGTTTTGGCTGCCTTTGCGGATTCTCTTCTAGGTTCCTCCTCTTTCGGAACCTTCCTTGCGGATTCTTCCTGCTTATAGGAACGATAAGCAGGTGCCGCCTCTTCTTCCTCTTCTGCTGCGTTGGCGGAATGATCGGCTGATGGTTCTGCGCTTTCCTTTAACGTCGGCAAATCATTCAGGAAGTCCCTTTCTTTATCGAACTCCTCATCATTCTGAGCTTGCTGTTCAGGCGGAATGCGGGCTTCCGCATAGAATTCATCTTCATTTGATGACTCTTTGCCAAACGAAGGATAGGACGGGAAGCTGAATGGAGTTAACTCCTCCTCAGAACCCTCTTCCTCTTCTTCCTCCACCGCACTTGAGCGGTATAATGGGATTTCTTCCGCCTTTTCTTCTATGAGAATTTCCTCCGCGGATTCCAGAGACGCTTCCTCGTTAAGATTAACCGCCTCAGAGGGACTGGCAATCTCCACTTCTTCCTCTTCTCGCTCAATTACATCCTCTTGGATTCCAGATATCCACAGTTCAGCTGTCAAATACAAGCGGCCCTCTTCCGGCAGATGATAATCAAAGCTTTGAACACCCACACTCAGTTCAGCTTTGTCCCCTACGCGCTCAGCTGGAACCGTAATATCGACCGGGAAATGATGCTGAAATTCATACATATCCTCCCGCTGATCCGTAATGGATACATACCGGCGGTTCAATTCCTCTTCCCCAGTCTCTTTACCCTCCTGTGGTCTATATTCACCCGTGAGGTCCAAAGTCCCCCGCAAAATAATATACTGTTCCACCTCATGAACAGAGACATTCGGCTCGAGTGAGATGGAATATAGCTCGCTCACTTCCTGACCGCTTGGAAACCACACACTTTCTTCTAAAGAAAATCGTAAATACGATGTATTTTCTGGAGACATACCTGTTCCTCCTTCCAACCCTTTTCATCTAAAATGTCATTTAAAGCCTATGCGGCAGACAAAGGAAATATGATTTTATTCCTCAATTAGATGAGCTGAAGCACGAAGGCATCACGGCAGGGAAACCCCTAATATTTTCCTGCATTCGAGTGGAGATATGGTATAATTTATACCAACTACTCGGTGCGGGTGGTATGCACTTTCTTTTCCTTATATAACGAGGGAAGGGAGGTGATATACCAATGGATTTTCTGCAAGCTTTAGCCAAAGATGCAGCAACGATCTTTTTTACGACCTTTGCTGCCGGAATCGCCATGCGATTTGCCAATCTTCCGCTAAAGAAAATGAGAAAAACCACCCCGTGCCGGCCAAAGCAAAAGGGTGGTTCTTCATCCAAGAGATAGCTTAATTGCATACCACTCGCGGTAGTTGCAGGCCAGAGAGCATTTTGCTCTCTGGTTTTTCGTGTGTATTTATGATTATAATATACCCTTCCCGCCATTTGTTCAATCAAAATTCCAGCTGAAAGA
>CAJGCH010000248.1 GCA_904501845.1 uncultured Bacillaceae bacterium
TAATGATTAGATCATATTTGTCCGTTAATTCTTTAATAGGACGTTTTGCTGCATATGCGTTCATAATGCTCTTCATTTGCTCTTCTGGTGGCAAGTCAGCGATTTTGTCCATTGGAGATTCGTGAATTTCCACTTCGAAGCCTTTAGACTCAAGTTCTGCTTTCATAAGATCGATTGGCTTAGGTTTGTTTCCGCTAATCAATTTACTGAAAGCACCTTCAGCCGTTTTTACGTTAACCAATAATACTCGTTTGTATTTCTCAGGTGTAACAGGCCAAATATCTTGTTTGTCTTTTACCAATGTAATGGCACGATCTGTGACTTCTTTAAATAGCGCAACATTTTCAGGAAGACCGATTTGTTTAAGCGCTTCTTCTTTCGGCATCATGATTTCTGTTTTTGCTTTTTTGTGAAGGCCTAAAGACGCTTTAAGACCTAGAATACGAGTAAGAGCTGCTTCTAGACGCTCTTCTGTGATAATGCCCTTTTTGTATCCATCCATCATGTAACCGAAGTCTTCATCCGGATCGTTGAAGAATAAGAATAAGTCACAGCCAGCTGCAATAGCAGTTGGAAGCATTTCACTGCGCTTCATGGCAGATGTCATCGCAACCATATGGCTCGCATCTGTAACAACAACACCATTGAATTCTAATTTACCGCGTAATAAATCAGTGATCAATTCTTTAGAAAGTGTTGCAGGAAGCATATCTTCATCTTTCAAGCTAGGGTTGAAGTGCTTGGAGTATGCAGGCATATGGATGTGACCCGCCATGATAGAAGGCAGACCTGCATCAATTAAGCCTTTGTATACTTTACCGAACGTTTTATCCCATTCGTCGCAAGATAAGCTATTAGGCGCGAAGGATAAATGTTGGTCACGCTCATCAACACCGTCTCCAGGGAAGTGTTTAGCAGCAGGAGCAATTCCGCTTTCCTGAATACCTTTCATGTAAGCTAAGCTCATTTCTAGAACTTGGTCTGGATCAGAACCGAAAGTACGGCTTGAGATGATTGGGTTACGCCAGTTCATGTTGATATCAACGATTGGCGCAAAGCTCCAGTTACAGCCAATTGCGGAAGCTTCCACACCAGACACTCGGCCCATTTCATAAGCCCATTTCGCATCTTTTGTTGCACCGATTTTAACTTCTAGCCCAACTTCTGTTCCATCTGTGCAAGCACCATTTCCGCCTGCTTCTGTGTTAGCAGCGATAAGCAATGGAATTTTGCTGTTTTCTTGAAGGATTTTATTTTGATCATAAACTTCTTCAGCTTTACCTGGGTTGTAACGAACCGCACCGATATGGTAGTTGTTAAGCATATCTGTTAAATATTCTTCTGTACGGCTGGCACCCATGTTAACGAATAATTGACCAATCTTTTCTTCGATTGTCATGGAGTTGATTGTGTCTTGTACCCATTGAATATCTGAGTCAGATAAATGATAAGGTTTTGCTTTCAAATCGACTTTAGTCATTCTGCATGATACTCCCTTGCTGATGATTTGAGAAAATGTGTCACCATGTAGTATGCACTTTTTGCTTTTTTACATGAGTTTTTTGTATTTAAATAATCTTTATTATGTAATAAGATAAAGCGCTTTAATACAAAAATTAGGTCATCTTTCCCACTAGTATTCTAGCATACAAGTAACACAGCTTCTATAACATTTACTTCCATTTGTGAAGAAATTCACATCTTTTGCGTAGTGTCCATTAAATATGTATTCTCCGATTCAGACTTTGTTTCACTGCTGGACGACAACAAAAAACTGGACATTAGTCCAGTTTGGGATAACGTGTACCATCCGTATCAGTGACAATGATCTCTTCTTTTAGCTCATCCAGTCCAATCATGATCGTCGGGTTCGCTTCAGTGGAGCCGTTTGAGAAACTGCGCACCATGATGGTGGTTCGGTCATTTTCGTTTTCGACGCTCACCACTTCCAGGTTGGCGCCTTTCATCTCTTCGCCAAGGGAGAGCACGATAGCGGGATTACCTTCTGAAATGGTTTGAACGGAATAACCCCGCACAGATGCGTTTCTTTGAAGAGAATCATACTCGCTGGACAGAGACGAGTCCGTATATTCGTCGACGCCTTGCTTGTCGAGCACCCAATAACTCGTTTCACCGCTCAGCAGCGGTGTCACCAAAAGGATTCCTGACCAGCTTGCAAGAACGATAAGGCCAATTCGCTTGATGAGCGGAATATGGATGGTCAGGGCAAGAAAGATGCTTGTTGCGCCTATCCCAGCAGCCATGAATCCAAACGGAATCCCATCCCAGCCGCCAATGAAAGCAATGCTCCAAATCAGGAGCAAGAGCCCTGCTCCGCTGACAGCGAACGCACGCTTTAGAGGAGAGAGGCCTTTTGATACATAGTAGGTTAGGGCATAGCAAATGATTCCAACCAGTACGCCAGCCGCCAAAAATAAATGAAGAACATTCATGACAATTCACTCCTTTTCTTCATTACTATTCGATAAGGCCGACTTTCTGTCCTGCTTACCCACTTTTCGCAAATTATATATCACAAAAAACAGTAAAATTATGATCAATTTTCGTTCAATGGGCCGTTTGGGACCTCCTTAGCCTATACGCTTGTTTTCGTTCTCTTATAGCGTATAATATGCGCTTCTTCAGTCTTCTCGCCTTGTCCAATTAGCCCCTTCATTGATTTAATACAAAAGATTCATATCCCTATATTACATAGAGAGGAACCCAAAGATCTCAATCTTTGGGTTCTTAGGGAGCTTATTTTGATTTCTCCTCCCCTTCATGTGTTTCTTTTTCTTCATTCACTTCTTCAATCTTTACATTGCAGCAAGAGGATTTTTCTTCTTTTACCTCTTCGATTTGAACACCGCAGCAATCTTGTTTTTTGTTTGATTTTTTAAGCCAATTGAACATATGCCCTCACCTCCTTTAGATGATATAGAATAAGAATCCTGAAAGAGTAGCCATCAGAATGACTGAAACAACAAAAGCGATAACCAGGCGCTTTTGAAAAATGGAATTCAGTAAGGTTACTTCTGGGATACTGGCCCCGACAGAGCCAATCATGAGTGCCATCACTGGCGGGAATGCCATTCCTTTTGCAATTAGGATTTTGGACAGGGGAATCATCGTTTCAATTCGCACATATAGAGGAATACCGATGACCGCTGCAATTGGCACTAGCCACCATTTATCTCCGCCGAAATAGGTCGCAATCCATTCAGTTGGGACCGCCTCATGTATGACCGCCCCGATTGCCGCTCCAATGAGTAGATACGGATAGACGGTTTTCATTAAGCCGCTTGTATCTTTCAGCGCATTTTTAAAGCTGAAATTATATTGGTCTTCATTGTATCCTGTCATCCTTACGTTCTTAACAGCCGATTCAAAGCCTAACTTCTCTAATAACAATCCAATGAGAGCGGAAAATAGAGCCGTGATGATCGTATAGGCAATTGCTACCTTCACCCCTAGGATCGTAGCCATCAACGTGATGATGGTCGGATCCAAAAGAGGTGAGGAAAATAGAAAGACCATCACAATTCCAAAGCGTACCTTCTTATTGAGCAGGTTGACAACAATAGGAATGGTCGAACAGGAACAGAATGGTGTAACAAAAGCGAATATAAGAGCAGCTAAGACGCCTAAGAATGTATTTTTCCCCGATAGGTATTGATTGATCTTCTCATATGGAACAATAGCTTGAAGCAGGTTAACGGCTAGGGAAATCATTACAAAAAGGGCCGTTAATTCAAGCGTAATGACTAAAAACTCACTTATAATTTCTTTTAACATAAGGCTCACCTCAAAATAATTTGCAACATACATCTATATTATTTGTATATTGCAAGTATTAAACCTATGCTGCCTCACCCCAATGGACCTGAGCAGCATTTTGTTGTTTTCTTTATGTTTTCGTTCAGGAGCTGAATCGATTGAATCACCATGTCTTTTTCTGATTCATTCATCCCAGCAAAGATTTGTTCGAGATAGTCATTCATTTGCCGGTTAATCTCGGCTATCACGCGTTTGCCTTCATCGGTCAAAGAAAGAAGGTAGACGCGACGGTCGTGCGCATCAGGTGTTTTCTTCACTAAATCCCTTTTGACTAAGGATTGGACCTGTCGGCTAAAGGTCGTAATATCCGTTCCTAGTGTGTCTGCCACCTGTTGCATAGAAGGATACGGCTGACGGTCAACCTCATATAAGATATGACTTTGAACAAGCGAGATATCATATCCTTCAGCTTGACAGCAATCTTTGCTTAAAAAGCCAAATCTCCGGGTGAAAATCTGAAAAAGATTACGAATATCATTCAATAAACTCACCTCATGCCTTCTATATTTATAATAAGATATCCATATTACTTGCAAATTACAAGTGATTTTCAAAAGATGACCAGGCATGTACAAGCCTGGTCTTTCTATTCATATTTTATTCTCCAGTCTGAGCAAATCGCTCGATGCGTTCGCCAA
>CAJGCH010000249.1 GCA_904501845.1 uncultured Bacillaceae bacterium
CATTTTATATTTGCCAGCAAATAAAAATATGAATACAATAGTAAATATTGCAACTAATGATTGAATTTTCCAACTATTAAAACTTAGCCGGATTAACATCCGAGACGAAAAGGAGGCTGCCAGCATGCCGATTACCATTCCAAAACTTCTTCCAGCCAAGAAGATTCTAGAGAATGAAAATATCTTTGTCATGGATAATGAACGGGCAAAGACTCAGGATATTCGCCCTCTTAAGATATTGATCCTGAACTTGATGCCGGAAAAAGAGAAAACGGAAACACAGCTCCTTCGCCTTCTCGGAAACACACCCTTGCAGGTCGATATTGCTTTTCTAAGGATGCGTACACACGAGAGCAAGCATACACCTGCTTCTCACTTGAACCAGTTTTATAAGACATTCCATGAAATATCCAATATGCGTTTTGACGGTATGATTATCACCGGGGCCCCCGTCGAAAGGATGGAATTTGAGGAAGTGAACTACTGGCAGGAACTCAAACAAATTATGAATTGGACAACGGACCATGTGACATCAACGATGCATATCTGCTGGGGGGCACAAGCTGCCCTTTACCACCATTTTGGTATCAGCAAGCAATTATTAACGAAGAAATGTACAGGCATCTACAGCCACTGGGTCCAAAAGCCCGACGAACAGCTGGTCAGAGGGTTTGATGATATCTTTTACGCTCCGCATTCCCGTTATACAGATGTGGAGGCAGAAGAAATTCGTCATCATGAGGATTTGATGGTTCTTGCCGAATCAGACCAAGCGGGATTATTTCTCATCTCCTCTAGAGACGGCAAGCAAATCATGGTCACTGGCCACCCTGAGTATGAGCTGTCCACACTGGCACAGGAATATGAGCGTGACTTAACGAGGGGCTCTGATGCACCCATACCTGAGAACTATTTTCCGAATAATAACCCATCGGAAAAACCTTTACATACATGGAAAAGCCATGCAAGCCTGCTATTTTCAAACTGGTTAAACTATTATGTCTACCAGGCGACCCCTTATGACTGGAACTAAGCTTACAGGACTATTTCACTCATGAGAGGCAGCGGTTACACCCTTGCTGCCGTTAGGTTTATCCTATTTAAACAAAAATTCACTCAATTTATGCAAATCATTTTGACACCATCTATTTATATATTGTATATTGATATTGTCATTACCTCATTGCGGTTCTGATAATATGTCATTGGCTCACCCCGAGCCACAGTTTTAGGAGGAATAAAGAAATGCAAACTGGTAAAGTAAAATGGTTTAACAACGAAAAAGGCTTTGGATTTATCGAAGTTGAAGGCGGGGACGATGTATTCGTACACTTTACTGCGATCCAGGGCGAAGGCTACAAATCCTTGAACGAAGGCGAAGAAGTTACTTTCGAAATCGTCGATGGTGAAAGAGGACCGCAAGCCGCGAACGTACAAAAAGGACAATATTAATCAATTAAACAAACAGCCGCCATATTCTTATATGGCGGCTTTTCTATTCATCATTCAATTGATTCCCCATCCGTCTCAGCTGCTCTCCGACGGTGCATTGCGTTATACAGAATCGGTGTGCATATCTGCGGCCATGGTCAGCGGCCAGCTGCTTGTGCAAAAAGCAGCCTTGGCAATACGTACTCAATAAGTGATCAACCTGCTTATACATTCGTTTCTTATGACCTTTCTCTCTCATCCGCTCATCCTCCAGCAGGCATTTCCATCAGGCTGTTAATCATCGTTCCCTGCAATGCTTGCTGTGCGAGCCTATGGGCTTCCTCATTAGCTTTGCGATGAACAGGATGGACCTCAAATTCAAGTCCAAGTTCTTTGAGCTTATTCTCAATCCGATCAAGCCACTTATTAAGCGCCTCGTCAAAGCATGGCCATTCTCCTGAAAGCTGATTCAGCACGACTTGGGAGTCACCTTTGATGACAATCCTTTGATGCTTAGCGCCCAATTCCTCTAATCTAAGGCAAGCGGCGTAAAGAGCACAGTACTCGGCCTCATTATTGTCTTCAATCAACTCAAAACGTTCGTTATATCTTGCCCGAACCGCCTTCCCGTTTTGCTCGAAATATATGACGACGCCGGCACCTGCTGCGGTTCCGCCCGGAACATGGCTCCCATCAAAATAGATCACAAACTCATGAGGTTCTTCTTTTATCTTCTCATTCAGCTTCAAGAACTGTTTCTTCGTCCACTCCTGCCCGATTTCATCGATAAATAAAATCTCCTGTGCCCGGCCGATTTTCTCCAGGTCCCCGGCAATCTGAATGGCACTATCTCCATCCATTTCCTCTGAGGTAAATGCGACGTTGGGCAGTTTTGATTTTGTATATACCCATTTCAATGTAACCTTCATTTGGGTCTCCTTTCGAAAGTAAAATGATCACCGTTTAACTTTTAATATGCCCGAAAGGCCTGACTCATACTTAACGTATCCTATTTTTCAATCAAGTATAACTATGGACTTTTCTCCTGAACTGAGTTACTTTTTATCTAGATGCTCTATTACTTTTAGCCATAAATGGAGAAGGATGTTTTATATATGATAGAAGTATATATTGATGGGGCCGCTAAAGGCAATCCCGGACTTAGCGGCGCCGGCATTTTCATTAAAGCCGGCGAGGTGCAGGAACGTTATTCTATTCCCCTTGGCATTCGTGATAATCATGAGGCGGAATATTTAGCTTTAATTCATGCTCTTCGTATATGTCAGGAGAACGGCTATAACGATATCATCTCTGTCAGGACCGATTCCAAACATGTTGCTGACGCTGTTGAGAAGGAATTCGTCAGGAAAGAGCCCTACCGCTCCCTGCTAGCTGAATCACTGGAGCTTGCGGCTTCATTTCCGTTGTTTTTTATAAAGTGGATTCCAGAATCGCAAAACAAGACAGCCGACCAGCTTTCACGCGAGGCCATCCGCAAAAATGCATAATAAAAAGGACCCAGATTCTAATTGAATCTGGGCCGTGCTATCAGGAGACTTGTATTCCGTATTCTCCCATTAAATAGTAGGCTTCCTTCCTGGAGGAAACCTTATTATTCATAAATGTTTCAAGCAGCGAAACATAGAATCCTCCATCAAAGCGCCTTTGCGCCTTTAAAGTGTATTCTATCGCAATATTGGCGAGCCAGTCCGGAGCCGAAGTCATCTCTTTTCCAAAATAGATAAAACCAATTTCCTCTTCTCCAAGCTTGAACCCTTTCGAAGACAATCTACATATGTATTCTTCAAGATTTTCCATGACCCCTAAAAACACACTCCTTCACGTCAATACATAATAATTGTAAAACATTTTTATGTAGTTGGGTATAGTTTTTTGTCGAATTATCTGAATAGAATAAGAGAGACAGCCGATAACCCGCTGCCTCTCACCACTTAACTAGTTCGTATATTCAACTCTAGCTTCTCAAGCTCCGCCTTTAAAAGATCATGGTTTGGCTCATACATCAGTTCTTCATGTGTCCATGCCGAAAATTCCTCAATATCGCATATTATTTGTGCGAGTTCCTTGCTGATGAAGGCTGATTCCCTTCCTGCATGCAGTTTCTTTTTGCAGCGGTTGAACTTAGGATCGAGTTCTTCCAATTGCTCATAAACTCCTTCAAGCGTAGCATAATGCTGGATGAGCGGGAGGGCTGTTTTCTCCCCGATACCCGGACAGCCTGGAATGTTGTCGCTTGCATCTCCAAGCAAGGCCTTCACATCGACCCATTGGGCTGAATCGATTCCATAATCACGGCGGAATTGATCGATGGTGTAATGAGTCTCGCCTGCTCTTCCAGCGATGATTTGAGTCGTCCGTTCATTCAATAACTGGAATAGGTCCCGGTCATTGCTATAGATATAGCAGCTTCCAAACTCATTTGCGCTCCAAAGAGTAGAAATCGTGCCAATCACGTCATCTGCCTCATAGGATGGGACAGACAGCTGCTTTACGCCAGCTTTCTCCAAAATCTCACGCAGTACCTCATACTGCATAATAAGCGGTGCGGGCAATTCTCCTCTTGTCGCCTTATAAAAATCGTATTTTTGACGACGGGATGATTCCTCTCTCTTCACATCCCAAGCAACAGCGAGGTGAGTGATCTCCTTCGTGCGCACCAAGGAGAACATCTTCTGGAAGAATACGCGGAGAGCGTTCGTATAGACACCATTACTGCTTTTGTATAACTGGTCTTCCGTTTTTCCGTATGCCGTTGCAAAATAGCCGCGGCTCAGCAAATTAAAGCCATCAATTAATAATAATGTTCGATTTTCTTGCATCGTCTTATATCCCCTGTTCTTCATTCGTTCTCAAAAAAGCATCATGATTGCTTCATTTTAGCATAGGAACCCTCTGCCTGCCCCAAATAAAAATTGGCAGAAGCGGGGATGTTAATCTTTAACAACAGGGTTTTCATCATAAGAGATCCAATCACTGAAGCTTCCGGCATATACCTTGACTGCTTTAAAC
>CAJGCH010000250.1 GCA_904501845.1 uncultured Bacillaceae bacterium
AGCGCATCAGAAGCAATCTTCTTTAACAAAATAATCCTCCCCTTTCTAAATTCCTAGCCTAATTATACCATCCCCCAACACATCAAAACTATTGTATACTCACAGAAATCTAAATGTTTCGACAACAGACAGTTTATTTTGCATGAAAAAAATGAATAAAGCAGTCTATAAGTATTAAATTCCGTCATAGATGGACCTCTATCCGTTTGACTTCATCTAATTTCGACTATTTATGCGCATTTGCCATTCCATATATGAATCGTTTGAATTCTTCTTCAACCAAAAAACCTCTAAATGAACAAAACCGCCAATCCATGGATATGGATATGGCGGTTCCTTTTAATTCTCCAGATTGCTCCCTGCTAGTTTTGCAGAAGTCAACAAGCTCACTGTCACATAGACAAGGAAAGAAAAAACAATCGGCAAAACAACCGTGTGCATGCCAAATGGGGTTGGGAAGTATTGATCGATGATGATGAATGAACCCATTCCGACAATCATCGAAGCAATCGCCCCATACTTATTGCCCTTCTCCCAATAGAGTCCCAAAACCACAGGCCATATAAAGACTGATTCAAGCCCACCGAAAGCGAACAGGTTCAGCCATATAATCAAATCCGGCGGCGTCATCGCAAAGAAGACAACCAGCAAACCGACAATCGTTGTGACATAAAAACTGAGGGTCTTGATTTGTTTCTCAGATGAATCAGGCTTTATGTAATTGACATATAAGTCCTTCACTATGGTCGCACTAACTAGGATAAGCAAGGAATCGACTGTCGACATGATGGCCGCCATTGGCGCGGCCAAGACAATGCCAGCAACAAAGCCCGGCAGCACCTCCATTGCAAGTGTCGGCATGACCGTGTCAGCCACCTCAATGCCCGGCATCACTGCGCGAGCAAGTACACCAATCAAGTGCATGCCAAGCATAACCGCTCCGATGACAATCGTCCCAATAATGATGGCCGTGTGCATACCTTTTGAGTTTTTATACGACATTGCTCTCATGCTGATTTGCGGAAGGCCGACTACCCCAACACCAACCAATATCCAAAAAGATGATACATAGAGCGGCGTTAGGTCCCGCTCCGCGCCATAAGGCGAGACAAGATTGGGATTTTCAGCGACTAGCTGTGACATGATATTTTCCATCCCACCGCCAGCGATGATAGTCCCAACAAGCAGGATAATGGTGCCAAATAACATGACGAGCCCCTGCACCGCATCCGTCAACGCTACTGCCCTAAAGCCGCCGATAATAACATAAACAAGGACTGATACGGCAAAGATTAAGAGCGCCGTCCGATAGGGCAATCCTGTCAGGGACTCAATTAATCGAGCGCCTCCCACCCATTGGGCTGCCATTGAGGCAAACAGGAAAATAATGATGCTCAGTGAAGAAAGGATTACTACCGTATCACTCTTGTAACGGCCCTTCAAATAATCGACCATCGTAATGGCCTTGTACTTGCGGGCCATTATCGCAAATTTCTTCCCGAGGATCATTAACACAAAATATCCTGCCGCAAGCTGGGCCATGGATAAGAGCACCCAGCCAAGCCCCCTCGTGTAGGCGATACCAGGACCCCCGATGAAGCTCGAGGCACTCCCATAGGTCGCCATCATCGTCATCGCGAGCACAAAGCCGCCTAGCTGCCTTCCGCCAAGGAAGTATTCCTGCAGAAAGGAATTGCTCTGATTGACTCGGCTATTTGCATAAAACCCAATGATAAAGATAATGACTAAAAATATGGCAAGAGGCAGAATCACTTCCCATTTCATTCTTCCTTCCCGCCTTCCTCATCCTCAAATGGAACTTCCTTAAACAGGAATTTCACAACAAGGGTCACGAGTACAACCATGAAAACAAAACCAACGACACAGCTGTAAAAGAACCAAGCCGGCATGCCTAATATATATGTATAAGATCGTGGGTCGCCATCTCCCATTCCATAAGCAAAACCATACCACCAAACAAAGTTGACAAGAACCAGAATGATGCCAATAATTGCTTCACGATTGGCGATTTTAAAACGTTTATCCTTCATTCCTTCCTCCTTCTGCTCTTTAAAGCAAATTTACACAGATAATACCATTAAACCAATCTGCCTCAAGAAAATGAAGTTGCAATAGATGGTAATCTAAACAAAAAACACCACTTCTATTTTCCTATAACTCTCAACAAAAAACAAACCTGACTTCTCACTAAGAAAAGTCAGGTCATTCCCTTAAGATATATTCGTTTTCTTTTCCTTATCCTCTTGCTCCCAGTAATCTGCATTCTTAATACCGAGCTCTTTCGGATTGAAGACAGGATCTTTCCCTTCTTTCTTCTGTCTCTCATAGTCCTTAAGCGTGAGCAATGCCGGCTTCGCTAATATAACAATGGCAATGATATTTAGCCATACCATGATTCCAAGCCCGATATCCCCTAAGGCCCAGGCCATATTGGCCGTCTTCACGGATCCATAGAATGTAGCGGCGAGGATGACAATCTTCAGTATAAATATCGGGACTTTTCCTTTCCGCTGCTTCAGCAAATAGGCGATATTAGTCTCGGCGATATAATAATAGGCCATGATGGTCGTAAAAGCAAAGAAGAACAACGATACAGCAACGAAACCAGAACCGAATCCTGGAAGCACCTCATTCACCGCCATCTGTGTGAATGGGCGGCTCTCATTAATTTCAGCCGTATCACCGAGATTATTGACAATCAAGGATTGCTCATCCTCGGCGGTGACATTATACATGCCTGTGAAGAGGATCATGAACGCTGTCGCCGAGCAGACAAACAATGTGTCAATATAGACGGAAAACGCTTGGACAAGTCCCTGCTTAGCCGGATGGGAAACTTCCGCCGCGGCAGCTGGGTGAGCTCCTGTCCCTTGGCCCGCTTCGTTTGAATAAACACCGCGTTTTACTCCCCAAGCGATCGCGCTTCCCAGCAATCCGCCAAAGAGAGAATCTGCGCCAAATGCACTTCTGACAATAAGGGAGATGACACCTGGCACCTCAGTGATATTAAATGCAATGACAACCAATGATACGAGAATATATCCGATAGCCATGAAGGGAACGATCAATTGCGCAGTTTGAGCAATCCTTTTGATTCCTCCAAGAATGATGAATCCTAAAAGAAGAACGACTAAGCCCCCAGTTATATATGTAGGGATATTAAACGCTTCCTTAAAGCTCCCTGCAATGGCATTTGACTGGACACCCGGCATTAAGATAGCCATGGCAATGATGGCAGCCCCTGCGAATAAAACCGCGAACCACTTCCAGCCTATTCCCTTTTCAATATAATAGGCAGGACCTCCTCGATAGACTCCATCCTTCTTGACCTTATAAATCTGGGCCAAAGTGGATTCGACGAAGGCGCTAGATGCACCGATGAACGCAATCATCCACATCCAGAACACTGCTCCTGGTCCGCCATAATAAATCGCGGAGGCGACACCAGCAATATTCCCGGTTCCTACCCGGCCAGAGAGAGAAATGGCCAATGCCTGAAATGAGGAAACCCCTGCACTTGAGCTTTTTCCCTCAAACATTAATTTGACCATGTCCTTCAAATGCCTGACCTGCAAAAATCTCGTTAATATGGAGAAAATAAGACCTACACCTAGAAGAATATAGATAACCGGTGTACTCCAAAACACATCATTTGCCAGAAACGAAATGAATTCTTCCAAAAAACCACCCCTATAGTCAGAATATTTTCTATATTTTCATTTTCCTATTATAAGGGAGGTGCACTGGTTTTTACCATATGACTTTAGACCTATGAACAAAGATAAAACATGTATTTTGTCGAAAAAAAGCTTTTTCCCCCTATGTTCGCCCGTTGTTTTAGCCTCCTTTGAACAAAATAAAAAAAGCCCTATTAGGGGCGAATGATCTATCTATATTCACGAATTATTTGTCATCGACATGATCCAGCTAACAAGCAAGCACAGGGCAACGGCACCGATTAAAGAAGGAAGAATATAAAAGCCGCCTGTCTCTGGTCCAAACTGTCCAAGTACACCATTTCCTAACCAGGCACCAATCAGGCCTGCCAAGAAGTTGCCAATTCGCACATTCGGGATGGTTTCATCAGCTAATATGCCTGAAAACCAACCAATAAAACCGCCGACAAATAATATCCCTAAAAAAGCCATCATTTTCAAGCCTCCTTTTTGCAGTATATGCAAGAAAGTAAGCGTTTGCTTTTTACCGCGCAAAAACAAGTCGCGGATTTTCTCATTTACTGAAATAGGCTATTATCTAAAAAGATAATAGATTGTGTATAATATGATACAAACTTAATATTAAGGAGAGTAATCTGATGAAAGTAGCAGTCCTTGCGGATATACATGGCAATGCACCTGCACTGAAGGCCGTGCTTGATGATATAGATGCACGAAAGGATATTGAACATATTTATTGCGCCGGAGACAT
>CAJGCH010000251.1 GCA_904501845.1 uncultured Bacillaceae bacterium
CTGAACGTTCCTGTTATCCTGCAGGATTTAAATTTCAATACCCATCACTCGATTGGTATTTCAGGAGAAGAGCTTGATGAGTTAACCGTAGATTTTGCCAATCAAATGCCTCAAACACGTTCAGGAAAAATATTAATGAAGCATCTCGAACCGATGCATTCTATCCAAGTAAACTGTGATAAACATATCCGCCTGATTAGCCCCATTAATGTCCAAAGTCAAATTATCGGTTATATTTCGTTTATTTATCAATCACCAAACCATAACTTCGGAGATGAGATGAATTTCCTACAGCGTGCAGCAAATTCTATCTCATTATGTTATCTAAATGAAAAGTCGAGCTTAGAAGCTATTGAGAATATGAAGGCTTATTTTTTTGAACAACTATTACAGCAGCAATACATGTCTAAAAGCAATATGATTTATCGAAGTTATTTACTACAAATTGATTTAAATGAAGATTTCCATATTGGAAGCTTACGTATTACGAAAAAAGGGATCCCAATTAAAGATTCCACTCTGATTAATAAAATAATCCAGTCTTTTACCGTTTATTTGGAAATGCATCAAATTTCAATCTTTATTACTGAATTTCAAGAAGAAGTAACATTTTTGTTTCCAAAAATCGAAGAAACACAAAACCTGCTTAAAAATATTTTAAAGCACTTGCAACGCACGTTTAAAAACCATGAATTTCGTATTGGATTAAGCAGGGCGATCAATGATATTGACGACATACCTGAGGCAAATCGGCAATCTCTCACATCGCTCAATGTCAATAAAGCAAAAAATATTATCTATTTCGAAGAGACGAGTGTCATGGGGTCCATCATCAATCAATCTAACAGCCAAATCATTATCCAGATTGCCCAGCGTGAATTAGAGCCGATTCTATCATTAAAACCTGCAAAAAAAGAGGAATTTTTGAAAACCCTTTATGCATTTTTAAATAATTACGGTAATTTGCAGCAAACCATGTTGGACTTGAATTTATCTATGAGCGGGTTGGTTTATCGTATTCAAAAATTAGAAGAACTGCTTCAGAAGGACTTACGAAATTCGAAACATTCCTTTGAATTAATCTTGCTGTTAAACTCTCTCATTATTTTAGGAGAAATTGAAATTGACTAGCTCCTCTATTCAATAAGTTCCAGGAAAGAATCAACCTATTTTATCGAATCTAACAAGCAAAATCTCCCTTTGACATCTATTGATCGGATAAAACATAAAATAAAAAGTACGGATGATTGATTGTTTCGGCTAAACAATGAAAACAACATATGCAGGCAGCTGTCATTTATTAAAGGACCTCCAGCCAACACCGAAGGTCCTTTTTGTATTTAATCTTTTTTAAACAGCTTCTTAAAGAATGAAAAGCCCCCTTTAGACGGTTCCTTTTCATTCTTTTTTTCTGTATTTTTTAGGTCTGGCAAGCTAATATCTTCCTTGTTAATCGCATATCCATATGCCAAAACGGCTCCATGCGGAGAATTATAGTCCTTATTCATGACAATCTTGAAGTGGACCTTGCATGATTCAGCCAGTTTCACGTATTTCGATAAATACGTATAATCAATATGGCCATTGAGATACAAGACTGCCTCCGTATTTTTTTTCAATAGATCTTCAAATGCCGGCGGAATTTTGCTTTCGAAGACGGTTTTCTGTCCCAGGGCGACGACAACCCGTTCACGCAATGATCCGAGAAATTCCTTGCGCTCCTCTGGTTTGATTTCCTTCGCCCCATGGATTCCTTCCTGAAGATAGTCATCCACTGTTTTTTTCGACATCCCATTCGCCTCCTTCATTCTTTGATATTCTATGTATCATCGGTACAATTGGGTTCATCATTAAGTAGGTTGTTATGAAAGCCGTTTTTTATGCAGAAAATAAGAAAAGACACCTGCATATAGCAAGTGTCTTCTTTCGAAAATTGAGGCGAGGTCACAGCACTCCACATAGTGCCTGCCATTTAAGGCATGTGCTCGTCTTACACAATTCAGCTCATCGCGTAGATAACTATAACACACTCTTTTCAATAAAGCAATAGTTATTAGGATAAAGCTTCAGTCAAGGCTGGAACGACTTGTTTCTTGCGTGAAACGACACCTTTTAATACAGCGGTTTTATTCACTAATGTCACTCCGAAGGCTTGCTCTACCGCAGCTGATTTCTCGCCGACAGCAAGGGCAACGGAATCATTTGTTAAGATGTCAGTTACGACAAGCAAGAAAAGGTCCAGTCCCTTTTCATCAATGGAAGCTTGCATAGCCGCTTCAAGCTCAGCTTGCTTAGCCATTACTTCATCTGTATCCACTGCGTTCACTTGCGCGATTTCTACTTTAGATGTTCCCATGCTGAATTCTTTCGCATCAAGGGAAATCAATTCTTCGATTGTTTTCTTGCTTAAGTCTGCTCCAGCTTTAAGCATGTCAAGACCATATACTTCGGCATCCACGCCAGCGATCTCAGCCAATTCCTGCGCCGCTTGAACATCTTGCTCCGTGCATGTTGGGGATTTGAACAATAAGGAATCAGAAATGATGGCAGAAAGCATAAGACCTGCGATTTCCTTTTTAATTTCAACCCCATTCTCTTTGTAAAGCTTGTTCAAGATGGTCGCTGTGCAGCCAACCGGCTCTGCACGGTAGTATAGCGGATCAGCTGTTTCAAAGTTAGCGATGCGGTGGTGATCGATTACTTCAAGCACGCGCACTTGTTCGATATCATCCGCACTTTGCTGGCGTTCATTATGGTCAACAAGGATTACTTCGTTCACTTCTTCGGCAACCTTCTCCACTAAACGCGGCGCTTCGATCTTGAATGTGTCCAACGCAAATTGAGTTTCCCCGTTAACAGCGCCAAGTCTTACCGGCTCCGCATTCATTCCTAAAGCTTTCTTTAATTCCGCATAAGCGATAGCTGAACAGATTGTATCTGTATCAGGATTTTTATGTCCAAAGATTAATACTTTTTCCATCGACATTCATACTCCTTTATTCATTGTTAATATGTAATTCCTTGTCTTTGGCAAGGAATTGAAATGTAAACCAATTATCATTATACCTGAATCAGACGTATTTTTTAAGATTTCCCAGCATTTTCAGTCGAAAATAAGAAATTTATTTTGCCGTCCTTCCATTCAAGCGTGGCATCAAACGTATTATCTCCCTTTTTGAAGCCTTTAATGAGGCTTGTCTTGCCATCTTTCAGCAGCTTCTGCATATTTGCCTGGCTGATTTTCTTGCCGAGGATGGTTTTAGAGAACGTGAATTTACATTCCTTTTCCCGGTAATTCACACAGCCATAGAATTGACCCTTATCCACGATATCCCCTTGGCATAATGGACATTGACCCATTTTTTTCGGTTTCGGGAATTTAGACCCCTTCCGCTGGATGCTCTCCACATTGTATCCAGAAAAATCCCATGTTTCGAACCCCTTTACCGCATCCTCAATGATCTTC
The DNA here is from genome assembly GCA_904501845.1 of uncultured Bacillaceae bacterium. Lineage (GTDB taxonomy): Bacteria > Bacillota > Bacilli > Bacillales > Pradoshiaceae > Pradoshia. The sequence goes on from CAJGCH010000251.1 coordinate 3,467, forward strand.
GCGGTCAATTTCTTCGTCTGCTCCATGAATTGGGCTGCAGAGGCTTTCCCTTCCCCAATCTCTGCGAGACGCTGTTCCCATTTGGCCGTCATTTCAGGGGAAGCGAGGATTTCCTCTCCAATCGCTTTGATCAGCACCTTGCCCTTGTCTGTGGCATAGACCTGATTCTTCTTGACGTCAATATACTTCCGGTCCTTCAGGCTGGTGATGATGCCGGCCCTCGTCGCTTCCGTGCCAAGACCCTCTGACTTCATCAGCACCTTCTCAAGCTCCTCATTATCCAAGTGCTTTCCGGCTGTTTTCATTAAGGTTATAAGCTGGCCTTCTGTATAACGTTTCGGCGGCTGGGTTTTCCCCTCCTTAACCTTCACTTTTTTCACAATACCAGTGTCATCCTGTTTCACATTCGGCAGGATGGTGTCCTCATCCTTGTCATCCAGGAAAACGACCTTGCGCCAGCCTTCACGAATTTGCTGCTTGCCTTTGGAAATGAATTCAGCCCGGCCCTCAACAAGCGTGGTAATGGTCGTGTAATCAAAGACAGCTGATTCATAATGCGCGGCAATCAAGCGGCGAACGACCAAATCATAGATATTCCTCTCCTCACCAGATAACCGGTTTGGGTTAGTCACTTGTTCAGTCGGGATGATAGCATAGTGATCGGACACCTTCTTCTCATTTACGAAGCGTTTGTTATGAAGGATGGATGGGTTTGGTACAGGCATGAGCGATTTATATTCTTCAAACTGGCCTAATTTCGCCAGTATATCCGGGAACAACTCTGCCTCTCCCTCCGTCACATAGTTTGAATCACTCCGCGGGTAGGAGACAATCCCTTTTTGGTAAAGCTTCTGCAGAATATCGAGCGTTTTTTTTGGCGAATATTTAAAGGCTTTATTGGCAGTTGCCTGCAAGGAAGAAAGATTGAACAATAA
>CAJGCH010000252.1 GCA_904501845.1 uncultured Bacillaceae bacterium
GCATCCGTTAAATAACTTCCTTCAAAAAGCGGGACATTGAAGGCCGCTTCCGGCTGAAGCACCTGCAGGGCATCAAGCATAGCTGCACTGTCCCGAACGGTTTTGGTGAGAACAAAATCACCTGCTGCCCCATGCCATTGCCGGCCGGCCCCTGGTCCAACAGGCGTTCGGCCCCTTGTAGGCTTCAACCCGACAAGACCTGTAAAGGAAGCAGGAATACGTATAGAGCCTCCCCCATCACTTGCTCCGGCAATCGGGACAATCCCTGCTGCCACCGCAGCTGAGGCGCCGCCGCTTGATCCTCCAGGTGAATGGGCCGGATTCCATGGATTCCTGGCAGGACCGTATAGAACAGGCTCTGTGATATTCTTCAGCCCGAATTCCGGCGAGCTTGTTTGACCGGCAATCAAAAATCCGGCATCACGGATTTTTGCCACGAAATGGGAGTCCATTAATGCTACCCGGTCCTTCAAAACCCTTGTCCCCGCCGTAACTTTCTCCCCAGCAATGGCTTGCGAGAGATCCTTCATGAGAGTCGGGACGCCTGAGAAGGGCTTGCTTAAATCCTTCATTTCTCTCGCTTCATCAAGTGCCCGTTCAAATCTCGTCTGAACGATGGCGTTTAATCCCGGGTTTAAGCGATTCGAGAGCTCACAGGCATCCTCCAATAATTCTCTCGCACTGACCTGTCTGGTTTTCACCAGCTCGGCCAGTCCTAAACCGTCATAACGGGAATAATCAGCTACATGCATAAAGCCACCTCTATTGCTCCAATTCCAATTGTTCCTTGAGCTCCTGTTGAACCTTTAACTTCTCCTCATCAGAAATGATCTCAAAGTACAATTCTTTTCCATATTGTTCATCATATATTTTTTCACTCGTGCTTTCCATCTCAATTTGCTCAATCGATTGGGCTGCTGAACGATAATTTTTCTGAATATCATACATCTGGGCAAAGGTTAGATTGGTTTTTATATTATCTCCAAGGGTTTCAAATATACCTTGATACTTCGTCAATGTAGAGAAGCTTGCCCCTTTTTCAATGATGGCCTCGAGTACTTCCCTCTGTCTTGTCTGGCGGCCAAAATCACCTCGTACATCCTCATACCTCATCCTGGAGAAGGCTAAGGCCTCCTTGCCATTCAGCTTGATTTCCCCTTCTGCAAAATGGGTTCCTCCATGCGTAAATTCCTCATAGTTCATGACGGTTACACCGCCAAGCGCATCAACGATTCCTTTGAAGCTTTCCATATTGATTTGGACGTAATAATCAATCGGAATGTCAAGGAATTGCTCCACGGTATCCGTAGCCGTTTCAACGCCTCCGTAGGCATAGGCATGATTGATCTTGGTGGTGACGCCCTTGCCGCTGATTTCCGTTCGCGTATCCCTCGGAATACTGACCATTTCAACGGATTTCTTCTCCGGATTGACAGCGAGAACCATGATGCTGTCCGAACGGCCTGTGTCGCCTTGCCTTTCATCCACGCCTAATAACAAAACGGAGAAGGGCTCAAGTTCCTCCAGAGAGATTTCTTCCTCTCGCATATCCGTCTTTTCCGTTTCCTCATACATCGTATCCACGGCACCTGTCATCGACTGATAGAATGACACCCCGTACGTACAGCCTGCCATAATCACTAGAAGCATAAGCACCCCTATGATTCGCTTCCAATTCTTCTTTCTCTTTCTCCTTCTCTTCTGCATGACGCTACACCTTCTTCTGCTCTATTCATATCGTTCATTTTTTGACTCCTAAAACATCTCTATTGTCCATAACATCAACAACAGAAATTTGGCTTTGTTGGAAAGCACTAGAAATACTATATCACTTTCATTGGGAAAACATAGAACTTTATCGAAAATTGTAAACACGTGTCATAAAATATCTCTAAATGTAAATAAAATAATATTTTTGTAATATAAATATAGTAATTATCTTCCAAAACGAAAGGCAAAACTTTACTTTATCCCAAAGAAAGTTTTGCCTCACAAATAATCATCTATTCCATATTCGTTCAATATGACATACCCCATTATCTATTTTCAAATGATAGACATCGGGATTTGTCATACGTTTCCATTCTAAAAAACCATAGTTAGAATCCAGCTGCTGGAGCATTAAGGTCAGCAGGTTCCCATGTGTCATGATTCCAATATGGGTACCCGGACCGCTTAGTGCCTCTTCAATCACCTCTAGCCCCCGAGCACCTGCCTCTGCCCCCGATTCTCCGCCTTCAAGCTTTTTATCGAGATTGAGGAAGGACTCTTCTAGAAGCTGCAGCCAATTCGGCAAGTCCTCACCCGATAGGACCCGTTCACAAAGACGTATATCCTCTTCTATGATGAGTCTCTTGTCCTCAGCAATTTGACGGCAGGAGTCAAGGGCCCGCTTATAGGGGCTAGAAATGATCCGGTCAAGAGGGAACTCCCTAAAGAAACATGCCAGTTCAGCAGACTGCTTCATCCCCTTATCTGTCAGCCTGCATTCAGCTTCCTGTCCCTCTGCCTGGCAATGCCTCATCAAATAGATATGCTTCATCCCATTTCCCCCTATCATTTATTCCGTTTTTTGTATTCTTCCATTATATCAAATAGTATCCTCCCAGTAATCTTTACTCGTATAATAGAAGGTAACCATACTAGAAAGGAGTCTTGACATGAAACAATTTCATTTGATTGTATCCGGCATGGTGCAAGGAGTCGGTTTTCGCTATTATACAGAGCGGCTTGCTTTATCAAAACAGATAAAGGGATGGGTCCGAAACTTATCTGATGGGACTGTCGAGATTGTTGCACAAGGGAATGAAGACCCTTTATCCGCCTTCATAGACGAGATTAGAAAGGGTCCCGGCTTCAGCCGCGTGGATGAAGTGAACATTCAAGAACAACCCCTAGAATCATTCTCAAACTTCAAGATAAGGTAAAATCTTACAATTAGACAGAATACTCTTTTTTATTACAGTAAACTTTCCTTTCTGTTACATTTCGCCTACAAATCTAGTAATTTTTTGTCGATTGGTCTACACTTAGCTAGTATTTTCAATACAAATTACTATCTTTGTAGGGGGTCATCATGAAAAAGAAAGTATTATCTGTTACTGCAACTGCTGTGTTGTCTTCTGTTCTTTTTGCCAATGCTGCTTCTGCTGCTGTTGTGACGGTTAACAAAGGCGATACATTGTCGCAATTAGCTGTTAAATATAATACAACTGTATCAGCTATTAAAAAAGAAAATAACCTGACATCTGATATGATCTACATAGGTCAAACATTGAAGATTGGTGAATCAACTGCCACTTCCACTCAAAAGTACACAGTGAAGTCTGGGGATTCTTTATGGAAAATAGCTAATAAATATAACACAACTGTTTCCCAGCTTAAGTCTTGGAACAATTTGAAGAGTGATACAATCTATCCAGGTCAAGTACTGATTGTAAGCAAATCCGGCTCAACAGGGTCTGGATCTGGCTCAAGCACATCTACTTCAACCGAAGCACAGCGCATGGTCGCAACTGCTAAAAGCCTAATTGGCTCACCATACGTTTGGGGCGGCACAACACCAAGCGGTTTTGATTGCAGCGGCTTCATCTATTATATAGTGAAACAAGAACGCAGTAATTTCACGCGCACGAATGTAGCTGGCTATTACTCATCCATGAAAAAAGTCAGCAGCCCGGCAGTCGGCGATTTCGTCTTCTTTGAAACATACACGTCCGGCGCTTCTCATATGGGCATTTATATTGGCAACAATAAATTTATCCATGCCGGTTCCAGCGGTGTTAAGGAAGCAAGCCTTGACACTTCATACTGGTCATCAAGATACCTAGGCGCACGCAGTCTATAATGATAGGGTACCCGAATGAGCAATTGGCTCATTCGGGTATTTTTATCTGAATCCAAATGAATAGACTTTTCTCTATTGCACATTCTATCCGTAAACTCAGATGGCAAGGAGGAAAATCGATTGGGAAAGAACCAATTTCATGTATTGTATAAAGCTATCCCTGGGCATACAGAACCAGATTACTGGGCTCATCCCCATCCTTCCATAAGCTATCAAAAAGGTCTGTCCCTGCTCGAGGACGGCACGTACATGATTGTCGAGCAGAGAAAATGGATTGAGCAGGAAAGCATTGGCTATCTCATCACCAAGGATGAGGCGCTTAACGAGATTCTCCAAGCGGGTAATCTTGCATTACTGGACCAGCCAAGCTTTAAAGAGCTGAAGGAACTGTATATGAAACGAACGAGTTCGCACTGAGCTTTGGACTCAGTCCTTCTCTACCCATTCCCCGCCATCGTTTTTCTCATACTTATTCTTTACAGCACTCCATGCGACCTTATAGGCCGTTTCTTCTTCATCATATTCCTTTGAGGCGGAATTAAAC
>CAJGCH010000253.1 GCA_904501845.1 uncultured Bacillaceae bacterium
ATAGCCGTTCAATCTTCTTCGTCAGCCCGGCTTGCGTAAGACCTTTATCAGAATACAGAACCGGCCGCCTTCCCCCAAGCGCTTGAATTAAATCCGGGACGAGGATATGTGTTCCTGCACCGCTTCGAATATTGGAACGATGCGTAAATTCGTAGTACGAGGTCTTTTTCATCGTATCTCTCCACTCCTTTTATTATTAAAATATCAATCCCAGTGCCTGACGCTGCTCATTCTCGGTGGTAAGGGAAGTTATGATGCTTTTCAGTTCCGTATATTCATTGAACACCTGCATGCCGAGCTCACGGCCAAGACCGCTTTCCTTATAACCGCCAAACGGGGCATCATTACGGAAGACATGCCACTCATTGATCCACACCGTTCCGGCTTCAAGCTTTGTAGCGATTTCATTTGCGGTCGTTACGTCCCTTGACCAGATTCCAGCAGACAAGCCATAGTTCGTATCATTGGCGATGTTGATAGCTTCATCGATTTCTTTATATTTCATCACGCAGAGAACAGGCCCGAAAATTTCCTCTCGTGCAATCCGCATATCATTCGTGACATCCGCAAAGATAGTCGGCTCTATATAATAGCCATGATCAAGACCAGCACCTTCAGCTCGCTTTCCTCCGCATACCAGGCGGGCTCCCTCATCCTTCCCTGATTCGATATAATCCAAGACCTTATTCATTTGCCTCTCGGAAATGACCGGGCCCATCCCTGTTGCAGGGTCAAGCGGATGACCTAATTTAATCTTTTTCGTCATGGCGGCTAATTGCTCGATTACCTCATCATATACACTTTCATGAACAAGGACGCGCGTGCTCGCCTCACAAACTTGGCCGGCATGGAAAAACACGCCAAGCAACACACCTGGTATCGTTAGCTCAAAATCGGCATCCGGCAGGACGATGGCCGCCGCCTTCCCGCCGAGCTCTAGGGTGACCTTCTTCACCGTGGAAGCTGATTGTTCCATGATTCTCTTCCCGATTTCTGTAGAACCGGTGAATGCGACCTTTCTGACATCAGGATGCCTTACCAGTGCTTCACCCACCTCTGAACCCAGACCAGTGATAACATTAAGGACTCCCTTTGGCAAACCCGCTTCAACTGCTAGTTCAGCCAGCTTCAGAGTACCAAGCGGTGTATCAGATGCCGGCTTCACGATGATGGAATTGCCCATCGCAATCGCCGGGGCTATCTTCCACATCGCCAGCACGAGCGGGAAGTTAAATGGAGTGATAGCAGCCACGACACCAAGCGGCTCTCGAACGAGCTGTGTTCGATTCGGACCAAACGTCTCCATGACAGGCAGTTGCTCCGTCATGTCATATTTCAAGGACATATTCGCTGTCTGCTGCAGACAAAGAATCAGCTGCATGATGTCTGCCCCGCCAATCTTCCGCACCGTTGCACCTGTGCTGATTCCCTCTAGGTAGATGAGCTCTTGGGCATGCTCCTTGATCTTCCCAGCGAAGCGGAGCATGATTTGCGTCCGTTCCTTTTGAGACTTCCTCGACCATACACCTGATTCAAAGGTTTCCTTTGCATTTTTGACAGCCCTATGAACATCCTCTGACGTTGCTTTTGATGCCTTTGCCACTACTTCTCCGTCCGCCGGGTTTATGACATCAAAAGTCGATACGCCGCTGCCCTGGCTCCATTCACCATTAATAAATTGGGCAAATTCCTGTACTTTCGTCTCCGTGCTCATCCTATCTCCTCCTTATTCAAAAATAACATCTGTTTCATTGATTTCATCCATGGTCTTGTCCTTAGCGCGGGAGAGCACTTCAATCCGGGCCGTTAGTTGCTTCAAGGCATATTCCATTGATTTCCCTTCCTCAATGCCAAGGCTCGTGACATGTTTCCCGGCTTCATTGACAGCCATAGTGGATTCGTCTCTTGCCGTGAGCGCGACCGCAATAGGCAGTAATTCATGCAGCCGTTCTTGCACCCGATCGAACAATTCCGGTTTTTCATGAATAAGACGCTGAATCAGGAAGGTTCCAAATCCGATATGCCTTCCTTCATCCCGTTTAATATTGCGGATTCCTTCCATCAGACCAGGCATTAAATTAATTTTGGATAATCCCTCGTAAAAGAACCAATAGCCGGTTTCTGCAAGAACTCCCTCAGCAAAAATATTGTACGTAACGGCCGCATCAAGCATTGCCTCAGGGGACTGGTCCTCTAGGAGGCGACCCATCGCTGCCGGAAGAATATCATCAAACAACTCCCGGTAAGCAGGCTTGAGCAAATGACTCAAATCATCCGTCACCCCAATTTCCTCAAGAAATAGGCTGAAGAATTCCGCATGCTTCGCTTCTTCAAATAAAAAGGTAGTCAGATAGGATTCCTCTTCAAACCATCCCTTTTTGGAAACCGCCATAATCATTGGGAGAATATCCTCCGTTACCGCCTCTTCTCCTCCGATAAACAGGGCAATCGTATCGAGAACTTCCTGCTGCTGGATGGGGTTAAGCTTCTGCCAATCCTCCCTATCCTGTGAGAAGTCAATATCCACCGGATTCCATACTCCATGCCGTTTTGCCTTTTGGTATAATCTATACGGAAGAGAATCCTTGTTGATTGATTGCTTGACCATTGCGTACTCGCGCATTTTTTTCCCTCCTTGGATCATTCATATAAAAGCGCTTATATTTTAGCAAATAACCTGGAATGAGGTTCCTTGATTGAATGGTTTATTTCACCCCTTCCTCGGTCTTCCTTAATGCCTTTTTCAGTATTTTTCCTGCCGCATTCCGAGGCAAGGCATCCAAGAACTGAACCTGTCTCGGCTTCTTATAGGAGGCCAATTTATCCTGACAAAAACGGATGATATCCTCCTCATTAAGCTCTGAATCTTCTCTTTTTACAACATGAGCCTTTACACTTTCTCCCCATTTCTCATCAGCCACCCCAATGACTGCGCATTCTTTAATATCAGGGTGTTTCATCAAGACTTGCTCGATTTCAGCCGGATAAATATTTTCCCCGCCGCTGATGATCATGTCCTTTTTGCGGTCGACGACATAGATGAATCCTTCATCATCCATCCGCACTAAGTCGCCGCTATGAAACCAGCCTCCCCTGAATGCCTCTTCTGTTGCTTCCGGATTCTTGTAATATTCCTTCATGAGCGTAGGTCCGCGGTACACAATCTCCCCAATCTCGCCGAGCGGGACATCATTCATTTGTTCATCGACCACACGGACTTCCACATTGACGACAGGCTTGCCGACTGAAGTATTCTTGCGAATTGAATCCTCCGGGTTGAGACAAGTTGCGACCGGGCTCATCTCCGTTTGGCCGAACGGGTCACGCAGTTCTCCATTCGGGAAATAACGAGCAATACTTTCTTTTAAGGCAATGGAGCATGGGGCACTGCCTGCAGAGCATCTTGTCATGGAGGACAAATCATAATCACCGATTCGCTCATGTTCAACAAGCATTTGCCACATTGTTGGTGCAAGGAAGATGAAGTTGATTCTTTCTTTCTCAATTGTTTTCAGTACTTGTTCAGGGTCAAATTGCTGATGTATGACAGTTGTTCCTTGGATGGGATATAGAAGCGTAGAAATAGCAGCGATGTGAAATAATGGGGCAACAATTAACTGTTTGAAGTCAGGGTTCAATCCAGCCGTCATGACTTGGTTCATGCCGTTTATATACAAATTATTATGCGTCAGCACGGCACCCTTCGGTAATCCTGTCGTACCTGATGTATACATGATAAGTGCACCATCATCACCGGTCAGCCGATCACTTGGGACGAATCTCGTTTCTTCGTCATAAATACTCTCATATCTCAAGTGCTTTATACCACTCTCCCCATCGATGACGACGATATCTTGAACGAGCGGACATCGATCCTTAATAGGTTCAAAGAGCGGCAGAAGCTTTCGATCAATAAACAAAATCTTACAATCTGAATTCGTGATAATGTACTGAAGCTCATCACTATTGAGTCTGAAATTTATGGGCACTCCTAAAGCGCCGGTCAATGAAACTCCATAAAATATTTCAATGAAGGGTATTCCGTTAAACAGCAGGAATCCCACTTTATCGTCATAGCCCACTCCCCTTTCCTGAAGCCAGGCGGCCAGCTGTATCGCCCGCTCCTCCGTCTGCCGATACGTCAATCGCGTCCCTCCGAATATGTATGCCTCCTTATCCGGCGCTTGATGGGTTGACCTTCTTAAGTGCTCGCCAATCAGCAATGAGCGAGATAAGTGCAAACTGGATGTCGTCAAAAATCGCCACCTCCTTGAAGGATATGCGCAGCCGTGGCTGCATCTATAAGAATGAAATGCAATATTCATGCCAGA
>CAJGCH010000254.1 GCA_904501845.1 uncultured Bacillaceae bacterium
AGAGGAGAAAAATCCTTTATTTACGCAAAATAACCGAAACCTACAAATGATTTTGTGGAATAAAGCCATTTATGAGCATGCCGTTTACAAAAAGGTTGACGAGGCCGTTCAAATTCTCTGGGATGCAATTGAAATTTCCCATACCAATGACAAGGTATGGACAGAAAGAGAAATCGAACTGTTAATTACAATTGGTTCCATTTATACAGAAGAAGACCGCAAGGAAGAGGCAATAAATGTTTTTCATAAAGTCTTAGATAGTTTAGATCAGCTTGTCTTTATAAGTGACAATACAATTATGCCAAGACTGTACTATAATTTAGCAAGAGTTTATGGCAAACTTGAGAACTATAAAGAATCTATATATTATTGCCAAAAGGGGATTAAACATTGCTTGGCAAAGGATAATTTATATCCCTTAGGCGAACTGCATTATCAAATTAGCTACAACTATGATAAGCTTGGTCAACCAGAGGAAGCACTATCCTACTTAAACAAAGCTGTAATCATATTTGAATTAATTGAGGATCAGAATTATTTACCTATGTTAGCGGAAGGAAAGAAATCCCTTCTCCAAAAAATCGAGCAGCAACAAGAAGCCGATCACGCCCTGTGATCGGCTTTTTCTTTAGTAAGTCTTCCTAGCCCTTCTCCTGCTCCACCACAAAAAGATCACCATGCCGAACATCCCGCCGACTGTATCAATCATCACATCCTGAAACAGCGGTGTGCGTTCTCCGTTAAAGGATTGGTGCCATTCGTCTGAGCATGCATACAGGAAGACAAACAGCATCGTCAAGGCGGCGAGCTTTAGCGGTTTTCTCTTCATCCATATATGTAAGACGCTTGCAACAGCGACAGCGAGGGCGAAATAAATGCTAAAATGAGCCCCCTTCCGAATGAAGAACTCAATGATGCCCGGAATTCCCTTTGTCTCCACGCTGATGATATTTCCGGCATAGGTAAACTCAATCTCAGAGAGCAGCGATACAATCGGATCTGGCAGCTCCAGCTTCTCGCTGATCAGCGGCTGGATGTTCTGCTTTGAGTATGGCTGTGAGGAAGAGTAGAAGATAATCCCCATAATCAATAAGGCTAAACCAATACGTATGATGAGTTTTTTATTTACACTATTCATAAACAATATCCTATAGGAATTTCCTCCTATCGTAAACGCATTTGTTAGAATGCTTATCCATTATTTCCATTTTACCATTAATCAATCGATTGATTAATGGCTTTGGATCACATGGAAAAGGCCAAATTCAAGCTCTTAGGCTTAAATTTGGCCTTTCCTCTTGTGCTATATGATTTATGCCATCACGGCTACAGGTTTGTCTCGATATCGGATGTTGTGGATTCCGATGACGTTCAGGAATTTCTTGATTTCGTTCATAGCGGCTGGTTTATGTCCTTCCATGACGGCAAGGTCAGTGACAAAGGCAATCTTAGGATATTGGCGCTCACGTTTCTTCGGATTCAGGATTGGCTCTTCTTCGATTAATTGAGCATCCATCTCCTCCTCACAGGTGAGGATGACGGCTTCCCCTATTTTCATATCCGCTTGATCAAAAAAGAACGAGAATTCAATTGAACATTCACCATCGATAAATTTCGGTAAGACTCTTACATTCAATTCCATTGATGCCCAGCCTCCTTCATTTCCTATTTGTAACCAGTCTAGCAGGTTTTGCAAGTAGGTGGTCAGGCCAGTAATCCGAATGCTCGAGGGATTTACGTATATTCATGCAGGATTGCTCGCTTTTTCATCCTTTTTTATAACTTAAGGAATATTCCTATATGAATATTTTTTATCCTTTCTCTATTGTACCCATTTGCGTTTCAAGAATCTAGATGGTTTTGTAATATTTTTGAAATTTCTTTTACCCGTTCGTCATCGATCACTTCATAATAGACCCCATTTATTTTTTCGGCAGTTCCTTGCATATTTATGCTGTCAATATGATGGAGGGCATCCTGATAATTTTGTTTGACTTCAAACATGTCCTTAATCGTGAAGTTCGTCTTCACATTATTCATGAGGGCGGTTGCGATTCTGTCATAGCGGGTCAGTGATTGCAGGTCTGCACCTGTGCGGATGACTTCTTCAATAACCTTGCGCTGGCGCTCCTGCCGCTCCTCTTCTCCATTCTCCCCTAGCTGCCGCATGCGGATATAGGCGAGGGCCTGACTGCCATTCAGGCTGATTCGTCCGGCGGGGAAATGATAGCCCTCATAGGAGAAGTCCTTCTCATTCTCCATCGTTATGCCGCCCATCGCATCCACGACCTCCTCCACCCCCTCCATATTGATCTTGATGAAGTAGTCGATCGGTATTTTGATGAACTCCTCCACCGACTCCATCATTAGCTCAACTCCGCCCGTCTTATAGGCATGATTGAGCTTATCGGGCTGGTCCTGCCCTGGAATATCAACGCGTGTCTCTCTCGGGATATGGAGAAGCTTGATCGACTGAACAGTTGGATTAACGGTCAAAACCATGATGGTGCCTGCGCTCCTTCGTACCTGTCCATCATCATCCACCCCAAGGAGGATCACGGAGAATGGGTCCTTTTCCTGTAATTGAAGAACCTCATCGCGCAAGGATGATTGCCTTTCAGTCAGCGGGTCTGAGATGGATTGATATGCCTTATATATAGGAATGAAGAGAATCGTCACGATGAGGAGAATAAGAGCGGTAATCCAAATCCATTTATGCTTCATGCTGTCCTCTCTTAATCATTTTTTCTCTAGTGTTCTGCCAGAAGCTATCTTTTCATACGTTTTTTTCATGATGTTTGTTACAATTAAGTGTAAACTTGGTTACACTGTCGGGTAAGGAGAATGATGTATGCATGATGCACTAAATTTCTATGGCGAACGCATAGCCGGCGTGCTTTCACCAAAGTCTATGAACGATGTTAATGTAGTGACGAAAGGCCTCGTCCTATACCGGCAAGGAATGGTGACGAGACTCAATATAGATAATGAATTAATTCATGGGGTCGTACAGGATGTCATGAAGGTTGATGTGACGCTTGATTTGACGTTTCCGAGCAATAGCTCCTGTTCTTGCCCGGCCATCGACCTGTGCCGCCATCAATTGGCTGTTTTTTTCGCGGCCTACAGCAAGCATGCGAGTGTGTCCGACTGGGTTGATGCCTGGAAGCATAAGGATGATGCGCTTTATGGGCTTAGAAAATCGCTCGAATCTGGTCCTGTCTTCAAGGAATCGAAGGAAGCACAAAGAGTGAGGCCCGATCACAGCTATGATTCGTGGAGGGCTTTCTTCGCAAATGTCGCGCGCGAGGAGCTAAACCTGCCCCCTTATTTCATGATGGGCACCCATCGCATCGCTTCCTCCTACCAGCGCGCCATCCAGCGGAGCGAGCCGGAGAATCGGCAATGGGTCCCGCTCTATCGCAGTATGGCCTATTTACATGGTATCCGTTTTCTATTTGACCAGGATTCCGAATCCTTGGATCATTTCCGCAAAGAGATGCTCCAGCAATCCGTGCATGAGCTGTATCTCGCCCTAAGCGATGAGATGAGCCGGTTTGAGACGTCCATCCGCCCGTTTGATTCAGAGGAATTCATTGGGGCATTCCTCAAGGAGACCCAGGACCTCCTTTATGTGGATTCCTTCGTCTTTTATCGCTGGGAGATTTATGGACTGATCTGGTCAGCGAGCCTGTCTTCCAAGGAAGAACGGGCAACAGAGAGGGAGCGGCTTGAGAAAGTTATTTCAACCCTGCCTGAGGCAGAGGCCGAGCTTGGGCGGATGATGATGGTTCATCTGTTAATGCTTGAACGAGAGGATGAGGAGGCACTCCTGCACATCCACGCCCTTGGCCCAGCCGCATGCTTTTATCTCACCTTTATGCTAGAGGAGATGAATGCCAATAAGCAGCATACGCGCATGATCCCGTTTGTTGAATTTTACACAAAGAATATCAAGGCGTACTTGCTTCATTACCAGTCACAGGAATACAAGCGCACGAATTACTTGTATAATGCCCTGCAGATCATCCGGCCGTTCAGCTCAGCGACGAAGCGCTTCGACCTGTTAGAGCGCATGCTCCCCATTGTGCTGAGAATAGTGATATTCTGTTATCATTGTATTCTACGCTCATTCCTTGGATTGGGTTTTCAATTAAGTATTTAAGTTGTTCAGTTGTTACACATTTTAACTTCTTGTGTATCAACTCTCTTCCTGTCTCGCTGTAAGGGGTAACTCCATTTTCTAATCCTATCGGATTTCTGTGAGTTACTCCCGCGATAGGGAAAATTGGTAAACCACAAATAACCGTAGGTTTGAAGTTGTATTTAC
>CAJGCH010000255.1 GCA_904501845.1 uncultured Bacillaceae bacterium
GGAATCTCCTGGGTTTGTGAATAAAACGGATTATGTCAAGGCAGCAGTTCTTTGGGGACGCTGCCTTTTTTATGTCTGTCAGCAGATATGGTAGAATTTTCTTGAAGCGTTTTTTCGAGGGAGGCGGGGAGATATGGCAATCAAAAAGGTGTCAATTATCGGACTAGGGGCATTAGGAGTACTGTTTGGCCATCATTTATCGAAGAGGATGGAGCCTTGGGATTTAAGGATTATCGCTGATCGAGACCGTATTTCGCGATATGAGAAAGAGAAGGTCTATAGTAATGGGGAACGATGTGAATTCCATTATGTCACGCCTGAGGAAGAGTGTTCACCGGCAGATTTATTGATTTTTTCTGTTAAGTTTAATGGATTAGATGAAGCGCTTCACACAGTCAGGAAGCATGTCGGTGAGAATACGATCATCCTGCCCCTGCTCAATGGAATTACGAGTGAATCCATTATTGGCCATGCGTACGGAATAGATAAGGTATTATATTGTGTGGCTCAGGGGATGGATGCGGTCAAGATTGGGAATAAACTCACCTATGATCATATGGGCATGCTTTGCTTTGGTTCCAAGGAGCGGGGCGTTCTTTCGCCAAAGGCTAAGGAGCTCGCTGATTTCTTTGAAGAGATGGATATCCCCTATGAATTAGTTACGGATATGTACAGAAGGCAATGGGGGAAATTCATGCTGAATGTCGGTGTCAACCAAACAGTGGCAGTCTATCAAACGAATTATGGCGGTGTCCAACGTGAAGGAAAGGCGAGAGACACGATGATTGCAGCGATGAGAGAGGTCATTGCCCTTTCAGAGGAAGAAGGCGTCCATTTGACAGAGGAGGACCTTTGCTATTGGCTGGATATACTCGGAACGCTAGGGCCAAAGGGGAAACCGTCCATGGCACAGGATGTCGAAGCGCGCCGGCCTAGTGAGGTAGAACTGTTTGCAGGGACTGTCATTGAGCTAGGAAAGAAATATGGCATCCCTACCCCTGTTAATGAAGAACTCTATCAGAAGATTGGAAGAATGGAAACGCAGTACTCGACTAAGTGAATGCCAAGGCCAGAGTTATCGCTCCAATGAAAGTACCGGATTATGTGTTTTGTTGAATGCATATGGGGAAAATAACCAGTAACAGGAGGGATATATATGTCTGGCAAAAAAGAAAAGATTGAAAGCCTTAAAGAAGAACAGAAGAATAAAAGTATCGTTGATAAAAGCCGAGTGCCTGATCAGCAGAACCATATGAAAGACCAGGAGAATTTGCGCCGGTAAAGGCCAGTGGATTCGAATATCTGAAAGAAAGCAGGGATATAGCCGACGGGGCTAATCTCTGTTTTATACAAAGAGGCATGGTGCAAGCTTTAAGGGTTCGCATCCTCTAAGGAAGAACCATGAACCGAAGTATCTAACTTCTCTCATCATCAATGCTAGTCCTAATTAGCCATGTCGCCCTAATATACAAATAATTCCAAATATTCATGCTAATTAAATGCTGTCGCTTTATAATGAATATAATGGAATTTAATAGGGGGATGAGGTATTGAAGAAGAAATTGATTGTTCCTGTCATTTTATCGTCGGCCATGATGCTGAGCTCGATTCCGGTTGGCAATGTTTTTGCAGCACCTGTTGATTCACAGAAAGTGAGCAAGAGCTGGAATGAGAAGTCGAATGTTCCGCTATTTGTTAAGGAACGCCATGCGGAGAGATTTTCCTCCAGTACTCCTGCCAATGCTCTTAAGTACTTGAAGAACAGCCAGGATGAGACAGGCCTCAGCAATCCGGATAAGAACTTGAAGGTGAAGGATGTTCAAAAGGATGAACTCGGGATGACCCATGTCCGATTTAATCAATCGGTCAATGGAGTGAATGTTGAAGGGGCAGAAGTCGTTGTCCATTTCAATGAGGACAATGAAGTGGTTTCCGTTAATGGCAGGACCAATCAGACACTTGCAGAAGCGAATGTAGATACAAAGGTCTCCTTAAGCAGTGAAGCAGCTATAAAAGCTGCCAAATCTTCTGTTAATGCCTCTAAAGAGCTTACATATGAACCAACCTCAGAGCTCGTTGTCTATCCTTTTGAAGGCAAAAACTATACTGCCTATAAAGTCAATGTGAACTTCATGGGCAAGGATCCTGGAAACTGGTATGTTTTCGTTGACGCGAAAACAGGAAAAATTATTGATCAATATAACGCGATGATGCATGCGGATGAACGTAAAACACAAAAAGGTACAGGCCTGGGTGTTCATGGTGAACGCAGGGAGCTTCACATTACCCGTGTGAAGGAGCCAAAGTCCGGAACAAAGTTTGCGCTAGCGGATTATGCCCATGCTAATCTAGATGGAATCGAAACCTATGATGCCAAAAACGATAACACTGCCAGCAATGATACGCTTTATGTCGGAAATTCTGCTGCCTTTAATGGTGACTATGACAGAGCGGCAGTTGACGCCCATTATAATTCTGAAAAGGTGTATGAGTATTTTCTGAAAGAGCATGGCCGTAATTCCCTAGATGGAGAAGGAATGGCCATTATATCGAAAGTCCACTATGGCACCAATTATAATAATGCCTCTTGGAACGGCCGCTGGATGACCTATGGGGACGGGGATGGAGAATTCATGATTTCTCTAGCAGCCGGTCTTGATGTTGCGGCCCATGAGATGACGCATGGAGTCATCAGCCATTCAGCCAATTTGGTTTACCGTAATCAATCAGGAGCCTTGAATGAATCGTTCGCGGATGTATTCGGCGCCCTTGTGGATGATAGTGATTGGGAGATGGGTGAGGATATCATGGCCCCAGCTGCAAAAGCAGACGGTTTTACCGTCTTGCGGAGCTTAAGCAATCCGAATAGTGTTGTTGTCAGCAATGAGCAAAGACGGGCCTATAGCACAAATGGCGGCGTCTATCCGGATCATATGGATGAATTCTATCATATGCCGACATCTGTCGATGGCGGCGGGGTCCATGTCAATTCCTCCATCACCAATCATGCCGCTTACTTAATTGGCCAAGAGATTGGAAGAGAGAAGCTAGGGAAGATCTATTATCGCGCTTTGACCGTCTATCTGACGTCAAACTCTGATTTCAGCGATGCGCGCCAGGCGGTTGTGCAATCAGCTGTTGACTTATATGGAGCGGGAAGTGCTGAAACGGCAGCTGCTAATGCTGGATTTGATGCGGTGGGAATCTACTAATCACTTAGCAAACAGGCGGAGTTTTCCGCCTGTTTTTTATGCAGTTTTGAAGGGAATGAACACCATTCCTTGGTAAAAATGATAAAGTAGACTATATAGGATAAAAATAGTTGGGTGGGAATACATATGGAAAAAGTCATGAAAAAAGTGCTGGAATTCAGAGATGAACGAGGCTGGGGGCAATATCACAATGAAAAGGATTTAGCGATTTCGATTTCCTTAGAGGCGAATGAACTGCTCGAGAACTTCCAGTGGCGAGATAGCGAGGAGGCTGCGCGTGAATCACGGCAGAATATAAAAGAAGAGATGGCAGATGTGTTTATCTATCTTTTGCAGCTGGCCGATAAATTGGATATTGACCTGGAGGAGGAAGCGCTTCGGAAATTGGAGAAAAATGCTCTGAAATATCCTGCTCCAGCTAATCAGTAATCATGTTAGTGAGACTAAACCTACATATATGAATTCGCCACAAAAAAACACAATGTCCCTCCGCATGAGGGTATTGTGTTTTTTAAGTTACGATACCAGCTTCAGCCCTACCGCTGCCACAAGAATCATGAAGATAAACAAAATCCTCTTCCAGTCGTTGGATTCCCCGTAAATCAACATGCCCAATATGGCTCCGCCTGAGGCACCAATGCCGGTCCAAATGGCATAGGCCGTGCCCATAGGCAATGCTTCCATTGCGATTGAGAGGAAGAAAAAGCTTGCACCAAAGCCGAGAATCAGGAAGAGAAGGGAGCTCCACTTCCGATCTTGATGCCATTTGTTGATCATCCCTACACCAATCATTTCACATATGCCTGCCAATATTAATGAAATCCATGCCATCAGGAAACATCTCCTTTCTTAGGCTCTTCATCTGTTACGAGCTTCAATCCAATCACGCCTGCCAATAAGACGAGAACGAGGATGATTTTCTCCACTTTAAGAGGCTCCCCGAAGAAGAGAATCTCTGAAAAGACCGTGCCAGCGGTGCCGAGCCCGACGAATACGGCATAGACGGTACCAACCGGCAGTTTTCGGCCAGCCATTATTAATCCGTAAAAGCTGATGACAATTGCCGTAATCGTTCCGGCCCAGTCCA
>CAJGCH010000256.1 GCA_904501845.1 uncultured Bacillaceae bacterium
AAAGCCAAATCAAACATGATTTGGCTGCTCACCATCCCTTATCTTAAAAAATCGTCTTCTTCCCGCGATCTTCAATAATGATTTCAACCGCCTCCCGGAAACGCTGGGAATGCACAATTTCCCTTTCACGCAAGAAACGAAGCCCATCATTTAAATCCGGGTCATCTGACATATTAATAATCCATTGATATGTTGCTCTTGCCTTCTCTTCAGCAGCAATATCCTCATACAAATCAGCAATCGGGTCACCCTTTGTTTGAATATAGGCTGCTGTGAATGGCACACCGGCGGCATTGTGATAGAAGAGAGCAGAATCATGATCCGCATAATGATCACCAAGGCCCGCATCACGCATTTGCTGAGGGGTAGCATCCTTTGTTAGCTTATATACCATGGTGGTGATCATTTCCAAGTGGCTGAGTTCTTCAGTGGCGATATCATTCAACAATCCGACAACAGGGTCAGGAATCGTATACCGCTGATTCATATACCTGAGCGCGGCTGCCAGTTCTCCGTCTGCCCCGCCGTATTGCTCAATCAAGTATTTGGCCAGGGTTGGATTACAGGCACTCACGCGTACTGGATATTGCAATTTTTTCTCATAAAACCACATTCCCTCTAGCCCCCCTCTTTAAATTTGCCATGGCCAAGGATAGGTTCCCCAGCCCCAATTGGCGTCCGTATAGCTATTGCCGAATTGCTGAAGCGGTCCATACTTGGATTCAAACTGCTGCTTCAGTTGCTTTGATTGATGCGCCAATTCATTATATTGCTGCATTCTCTCTAAATCCTTGGGATGTGTATCAAGATAGAGGGTCAATTCAACGATGGCAAAATCAAGCGCCTGAATTTCTTCTAGCAATTGATAGAACTCATCCGGCAATTGCTGCTTCATCGTGATTTACCTCCTTTTCCTTCATACGGGTTCTCATAATATTCATATAGAGCCTTCCAGAGGGTTCCCCGCTTCAATGCTTCCTTCGGCGTGAACTGTTCAAGATTCGGCGGCTGAAATCCCAAGTAAAGATTAGGGGGTGTCGAATAGTACTTTTTTCCAATAGGCGGACACGGATCAAAACGGCTATGGAAAGGGGTGTATGTCTTCATTGAAGTAAATGGCACCCTATTTTGTTCTGACATTATCAACACCTGCCTTTATGAAAATATCACTTCCTATAAATCGTACGTGAAATAGCTGTTTAATATGACTGATGTTTCATGGATAAAAAAACCCCCTTGCCTATTTACTGGCAGAGGGTTCTCACTTACGGATGAAGCCGCTCTAAAATCTCAAGCCGATTGCCAAAAGGATCCTCGAGAAATACCCGCTTTGCATCCGGCAGTTCCTCGTCCTCTATATAAGAGATTCCTTGGTTAGATAAATGCTCCTTCAAAACCTCAAGCTCTCTCACACGAAAGGCTGGATGTGCCTTCTTAGCAGGATAAAACGGCTCCTCAACCCCTAAGTGCAGTTCAAAATGATTGAACTTGAACCATAGGCCACCCCGCTTGGCCAATTCTGCAGGTTTTTCAATTACCTCAAACCCAAGCACTCCATGGAAGAAATCATGCGCCTTCTTCTCAGCGCCCTTTGGCATCGCCAATAAAATATGGTCAATGGCCAAAAAATCTAGTCCTCTCATTATCCATTCCCCCCTCCTCTTCACCTCGAGTATACTCTTTGGGCTTACCATTTTTCTATGTCCCTTTTTTATAGACAGCCATAATGAATCTTTATCGGCCATATCAACTATTTGTATTTTCATAAAAAATAAAATACGATTATTATGAATCTAATAATATCTTCATTTATTCGGAAATAAGGTGAAGCAATGTCAATTTTAGTTGTAGATGATAATAAAGTGAATTTATTCGTTATAGAAACAATACTGAAGCAGGCTGGCTATAAAGATTTGCGAATGACCAACTCTGCAAAATCTATGCTGACGATTTTAGAAGAAGATAGGCTTAAAAATGGAAAGAGCACATTTAATCTCATATTGCTTGATATTATGATGCCTGAGATGGATGGAATAGCAGCTTGTAAAAAAATGCGAACCTGCCCGGAGTATAAAGATATTCCGGTTATATTTGTCACTGCACTTGGTGATACTCATAAGCTCGCAGAGGCACTTGATGCTGGCGGAACCGACTATATCATGAAACCAATCAACAAAGTCGAACTTCTTGCTCGTATGCGTGTTGCCTTACGATTGAAGGAAGAAAATGATTGGCATAAAGAGCAAGAGGAGAAAATCAGCTATGAACTCAACTTAGCTGCCATGGTTCAGCGAAGTATTTTAAGTGAGCCTATTGCCAATGGGGATATTTCCATTACGACTTCCTACAAACCATCCTTCAATTTAGCTGGCGATATGTATTATTGGCAGCAGATTGATGAACATCGTTATGCCGTAATCTTATTCGATATGATGGGACATGGTATCCCTGCTTCCTTAATGTGTATGTATATTTCATCCATCATGAGGGATGCAGTGCGGAACCTCGTTGAACCCGAGCAGGTCATACTTGAATTGAATCGGTCGATGACAATGCTCGATGATCATTCAAAAATGACTTCCTATTACTTGACTGGGATTTATTTATTGATCGATACGGAGAAAAAGACAATTGATTACGTGAATGCCGGCCACCCGCCATGCTATCTGTATATCGACAATAATGAGCTGGTGCATTTGGGTCAGGGTAATACGGCAATCGGCTTTTTTGATCGCATAGAGGTTAATAAAACAACCATTCACTATAATGATAGCTTCCAGATTCTCTTATTTACCGATGGAGTAGTTGAAGCCATTGATGATGATGAGAATAAGGCCATCGAGCATTTACAGACAGTTGCTTCACATCATTGGACAGATGAGGAGGCTGCTTCTCCCCTTGATATCATTCTTCCAAAGGAAAGGCAAAATGACCAGCATGATGATATGTGTGTCATCGTTGTACGCGGATAATAAATGACAGTCAGCACCTATCCTGACTGTCTTTTCTTTCTTCCCGCCGGCCTCCACATTTAAACGGCAGGAATATCGTATAAATCGAATGATAATAACGTAATGTACTCTATAAAACAGTGAAATAGCCACTAGAGCATCTGGGTATCCCTCCCATTCATGAGCTTTTGTGCATATTTATGTATATCCTATAAACAGAAAAAAAGCGGGCAGCTGCCCGCTTTTTTATTTCTTTTGATATAGACGCTGTGCACTATCAATTTCAATAAACGAATGGCTCATTTCCATAACCTTCAATGATTCCTTATTGCCTAAGCCTATAAATCCGCCTGTACTTAACGAGTCACTGAAAAGCCGGAAGACCTTCTCTTGAAGCTCCATAGTGAAGTAGATAATGACATTGCGGCATATGATGACATGAAACTCATTGAATGATCCATCCGTCACCAGATTATGTTGAGCAAAGATAATGTTCTTTGACAAGGATGGATGGAAATAGGCATATTGTGTATCCGTATTGTAGTATTCAGAGAACGCGGCTTTACCGCCTGCCTGCAAATAGTTTTTCGTATAAGCCTGCATCCGCTTTAAAGAAAATGCTCCTTGCCTTGCCTTCTCAATGACTTTCTCATTCATATCCGTCGCATAAATCTTCGCCTTATCCAAAAGACCCTCCTCCTGCAAGAGGATGGCCATTGAATAGACCTCCTCCCCGGTTGAGCATCCCGCATGCCATATCCTGATTTCCTCATGTTCCCTTAGCTTCGGAACAATCTTCTTCCGGAAAGTATAGAAGAATTCAGGATCTCGGAACATATCAGTAACATTAATGGAAAAGTCATTAAGAAGGTTGGAAACATATCCATCCTCATGAATAACCTTCTTCAATAAATCAGAAACCGTTAAAAGGTGATCCCTGTTTAGGCGGTTCTCAATACGCCGCTTAATGGAAGAGCGCATATACTCGCGGAAATCATAGCCGGTCATTCTGTATATAGCCTCTAATAATAAATCTATTTCTAAATCCACTAGCTCTTCTTCTGAGGTTGGTGTTCTTCGATAGCCCACTAGCCCCTGCAACTCCCTTCACCTACTTCGTCAGCCAAACACGCATTACAGAAAATAATTGTTCGAGATTAATCGGCTTGCTAATATAATCTGTTGCTCCTGCTTCAAGGCACTTCTCACGGTCACCCTTCATCGCCTTGGCCGTTAATGCAATAATCGGGATGGATTTAAATTCTGGGTT
>CAJGCH010000257.1 GCA_904501845.1 uncultured Bacillaceae bacterium
AATTATTTCAGGGCAGATCAGCCCGAAAAATGAGGAGAAGGATGTCTCTCTTCACCCAACCTTGTCTGTTAAAGTTCAGGACCCGACAAATGACCGGCTATTGGCGAAATTTTATGCGGGAAGCCGCCAGACTTCAGCGAACGGGCAAGTGAAAGCCTACTCCCATATTGCAGACGAGGAACCGCCGAAGGGCTTAGCGGCTGAACGTGAAGAGCCTGCAAAGAAGGCTGAGCTTAAACGGGCCGCGAAGGTGGATAAGAAGTATTGGGTAACAGATGCCGATTCAGGTTTTCCTTATCAGCGTTATCAGGTGAAAGTGAATGAACCGGATTCGGCCATCAAGGAAGTGGAGCTAGAATGGGTCGGTCATTCCCTGAAGGGGAGAAGAATAACGATGTATGCCTGGAACCGGCTTGAATCAAGATGGGAAGATCTTGTATATGGCTTTGGAGAAGAGGATTTTTCGCTTCGGGCAAGCATAAGGCCAGAAACATACATGAAGGACGGACTGGTTGATGTTCTCATTCAAGACCAGGTTATGGATGTAGTCAATAGACCATTCAATCTCGTTTGGATGTCTGATACACAATATTATGCGGAGACCTTTGCCCATGTGTTCCCTGTGATGACGAACTGGATTCGCATCCAAAATCAATTGGGAAATGCCGAATACGTAATCCATACAGGGGACCTTGTCAATGTCCGCTGGGCGAAGGAGCAATGGGAGGTGGCCGACCGGGCGATGAGCATTCTTGATGAGAACCGTATCCCGTATGGGGTGGTCTCTGGCAACCATGACGTCGGCAATCTCGTCCACGATTATCGGAATTATGCCCGCTTTTTCGGGAAGAAACGCTTCCATGAAAGCCCGTTTTATGATGGGACGAAGCAAAATCAGAATCATTATGACCTGATGTCCTTTGGCGGTCATGACTTCCTATTTCTCTATTTGGGTTGGGGGCATGAGACCGGCCGTGAGACGATTAAATGGGTGGATGAGGTGCTGAATCACTATGCAGAGCGGAATGTCGTGCTTGCCGTCCATAATTATTTGGACCACGAGGGAAAGTGGAC
The DNA here is from genome assembly GCA_904501845.1 of uncultured Bacillaceae bacterium. Classification (GTDB taxonomy): domain Bacteria; phylum Bacillota; class Bacilli; order Bacillales; family Pradoshiaceae; genus Pradoshia. Next base: position 1,075 of record CAJGCH010000257.1, read on the forward strand.
GCATAATGGCAAACAAATCTTCAACAAAATCGTCAGACGGCATGACAATATTAAGCTTGTGCTTGCCGGCCATATTCCTGGAGCGAGCCGGCATACAACCGAGATTCCTGTGAAAGGGAGTAAGGGGAAAGTCAGGAAGGTCTATGAGATGCTGGCTGATTATCAGAGCGGGCCAGAGGGAGGACAGGGCTATATGCGCATGCTCCACTTCGACCCGGCTCATAAGCGCCTGAGCGTAAAAACCTATTCCCCCTACCTGGATGATTATAATTTCTTTGAACCGGAGAAGGATGAGTTTACGATAGAAGGCCTTGAACTAAATCCAATTCACAAGCAGGTCGCAACCGATTATCTCGGCGTCAATGTGTACTCAAACAAGAGCCTTGGCCGCGACTATACGAGCAAAAAGAACCGGAAAGTGCAGGCCAAGCTTCATAATTTAGAAAAAGACAAGGATTATTTCTGGTATGTTGAGCTCAGCGACCGCTATGGCGGATGGACAAGATCGCCGCTGTGGTCATTCAGGACGAAGGAGTAAGGATAGCCTCCGTGCATGATAAGCATGGAGGCTTTTCCATGCCAAAAAAACCATTTTTTAAAAGACAACGATAATATGTTTTTTATTTCAAACAAGCTATAATGAAAACATGATTGAGAAGGAAGAGGGAATCAGATGGAGTATTCTCTGCAAAAAATGAACGAAGAAAAAGTATTTAAAGACCCGGTGCATCGCTATGTACACGTCAATGACCGGGTCGTCTGGGATCTTATTGACACGAAGGAGTTCCAGCGTCTGCGCCGAATTAAGCAGCTGGGGACGACTTATTTGACCTTCCATGGGGCAGAGCACAGCCGGTTTAATCACTCTCTCGGAGTATACGAGATTGTGAGACGAATCGTTGACGGCGTGTTTGACGGACGGGAGAAATGGAACCCGAAGGACCGCCTCCTATCGCTATGTGCAGCGCTCTTGCATGATTTGGGGCACGGCCCGTTCTCTCATTCCTTTGAGAAGGTCTTTGAAATGGACCATGAAATGTTCACGCGTGAGATTATCCTCGGCGATACAGAGGTCAATGAGGTTTTGAGAAGGGTGAACGATGATTTTCCAAAGGAAGTAGCAGAAGTCATCGCCAAGACGCATGCCAATAAGCTCGTTGTCAGCCTCATCTCCAGCCAGCTGGATGCCGACCGGATGGATTATTTGCTGCGCGACGCGTATTTCACAGGAGTCAGCTACGGCCAGTTTGATATGGAGCGTATTCTGCGCGTCGTTCGTCCGACAGAAGAGCAGGCCGTCTTCAAGCAAAGCGGCATGCATGCGGTCGAAGACTATATCATGAGCCGCTATCAAATGTATTGGCAAGTCTATTTCCACCCTGTCACGAGGAGTGCAGAAGTCATATTGACGAAAATCCTCCATCGTGCCAAGGAGCTCTATAAGAAGAACTACCAATTTCAGCATGAGCCCTATCACTTTAATTCCTTATTTACACATACGGTTACTCTTCGCGATTACCTGAAATTGGACGATGCGGTTATGCTCTATTACTTCCAGCAATGGGAAGAAGAAGAAGACCCGATTCTTCGTGATTTGTGCCGCCGTTTCAATAATCGCGACCTATTCCAATATGTTGAATTCACACCATCCAATCAGGAGATGAAGAAGCTCTTAAAGCTGACCCAATTATTTGCCAAAGCAAATATGGATCCTGATTACTATTTGGTGCTCGATTCATCATCTGACCTGCCTTATGATTTTTACCGTCCAGGGGAAGAGGAGGAACGGGTGCCGATTTATCTGTTATCGAAAAAAAGAGAACTGAAAGAGCTATCACGTGAATCTGATATTGTTGATGCAATCTCCGGCAAAAGACGCACGGATCATAAACTATATTTCCCTGCTGATATGCTTTTGGATATGTCAACATTCAGAGCTGAGAAAGAAGAGATTAAGCGAATACTCGAGTGGGAGTAATTTACACAAAAGAGGTGAAGAATGGTGTTAAGGGATCATGCACGTATCCTTTCAGCCATAGATGCAGCAGGACATATTGCTGGAAGAAAAAAGCTACAAAAGATGATCTTTATTTCTAAGAAACTACAATACCCATTTCATGAGAAATTTGAATTCCATTTCTACGGACCGTACTCAGAGGAACTAACCTTAAAGATTGAGGAATTGCGAAATTTAGGGCTGATTGAGGAATTAAAGGAGAAGGAGAACGGCTGCCTTCAATACGATTATTCCTTAACGGATGCCGGATATGAATTCCTGACCTTATATGAGAATGGGCTTGATGAGCGCCTCACATTATGCCTTAAGGAGCTCAATGAGCAGCCTGCCCGCTTTCTTGAGCTTGTCTCAACCGTCTTTTTCTTTGATCATCTGACAAAGCCTGAGGTCATTCAGAAGATTGCGGAGCTGAAGGCGAAGCAAAACTATTCAGCCGAAGAGATAGAAGAAGCGTTTGCCTATGTCGGCGAGCTGATGGAGAACAATAAGCCATTATCCATGCATTCATAAGCCAAAAAGAATGGAGCAGTGATTGCTCCATTCTTTGGCATCATCCTTATTGGTCGCTTAAGCGTTTGCCGCCTGGGGCATAATGGTTTTTGGACATTTCCTCAATGAAGACCGTGATATTTTCACGAGGAGCTCCCGTAGTTTCAGAAACCGCCTCCGTTACTTTCTCGCAAAGGGCTTTCTTTTGTTCCTCTGTGCGTCCTTCGAGCATTTTTACAGTGACAAATGGCATGGATATTCCTCCTTGATTATCATGGATATGAAATTAGTTTTTCATAAATAGAATGAGAAAGCAAGCTGACCTTGAATACATAACAGATGCTTTTAGAAAGGAAGATGTTTGTGGATTTTCAGAGCATACTGACCAATTTGCCGTATATGCTTGTCACGCTGGCAATCGCCTTCACGGCACATGAATACGCCCATGCATATGCCGCCTATAAATTTGGGGACCCAACCGCGAAGAATCAAGGGCGATTAACCTTGAACCCGCTCGTTCATATTGACCCAATCGGAGCCATCTTCATCATCCTGTTTGGGTTCGGATGGGCGAAGCCGGTGCCAGTGAACCGCTTCTTCTTCAAAAACCCGCGCATGAACGGAATCATCGTCTCCAT
>CAJGCH010000258.1 GCA_904501845.1 uncultured Bacillaceae bacterium
CGAGAGCAACCCGCATATTACCAGCAACCAGCTATCTCCGGGTGATAAGATAAGCATCCCGGGATATTGGACAAGGATTGAACGGATGCCGCTGGAAGAATTCTTGCATCCCATTGACAGGGAGCGCATCCGCTTTGTTAACCAAAATCAAGGAATCCTCTCAGGCAGAATGGTTAGGGTTCCCGTTAAAATAAAGCATCGAATTGTCGATACGACCGAGCCGTATTCGTCAGCTAAATATATGAATGACATTGACATATTGCAAACGATATTCCCTTTTATGAAAGTGACAGCCATTGGTTACTCCTCCCTCGGGAAGGAAATCAAGGAAATGCGCATCGGATGCGGAAAGAAGAAGGTACACATGAATGCGTCTATCCATGCCAATGAATGGATCACGAGTCTTGTATTGATGGAATGGCTTAATGAATATTTAGTTGCCCTCACGAATGGAATGAAAGTAGGGCACTGCTCTGCGCTTGAGCTGTTTTTGGAATGCGAGGTTTCAATTGTCGGGATGGCTAATCCGGATGGGGTCGACCTCGTCATTGATGGACCTCCTGAAGGGCTCAGGAACATCTGTTTGGAGCTGAATGAGGGGAAAGCCGATTTTCATGGATGGAAAGCGGATATAGAAGGAATTGACTTGAACAGGCAATTTCCAGCGAACTGGGACACGATGAAAGAGAGATACCAGGCGGGTCCTGGGCCAAGGGATTATCCTGGAGAACGGCCTCTCACACAGAAAGAAGCGATTGCGTTGGCAGAGCTTGTGAGAAGAGAGGATTTTGACAGGGTGATTGCCCTGCATACACAAGGACATGAATTCTACTGGGGCTATAATGGGCATGAGCCGGCGCTCTCTGCTATTATGGCGAGAGAGTTCGCTGCGAAAACCAGCTATGCCTCCATTCAATATGTAGACAGCCACGCAGGCTTTAAAGATTGGTTTATCCAGGAATATAAGCGGCCAGGCTTTACAATTGAACTAGGCAAAGGGGTCAATCCGCTTCCCCTATCCCAATTCAAAGCAATCTATGAGGAAACGAAGCATCTGCTGAATGCGGCGATGTATTTATAAGTAAGACAGGCACAGCGAGAAAGATGACAGCTCTGACATTTTGTGGAAATAAGAGGAGCCGGAGCGTTTTCAGGTTGAGCTTTTCCATGTCAAGAGCCTTAAAGAGAGACGCATATATAAGGAGAGGGAAGAGTGAAAGACGAAAAATATAGGCCGTCTGTTAAACGAATTATATCCATTTGCAGCATAACCCTCTTCCTTTTGTTTATTGTTCTGCTTGTATCTTGTTCAAAGGTTGAAACGAACCATATAGATACGGTTGATACAAGGGAGAGGGAGAATAAACCATTAATGAAGTTGGCTGAAGGCACCTTGATTGAGACAACTGGCTGGTTATCCAGGGATGAGGTACTCACCATAGAACAAAACGATGATGGACAAGCCGTATTCCTCCATCGATTCAATGAGGAAGAGCCTATCCAGCTCTTTCAAACATCAGATGCCATTATGTCTGCCAAGGCGAGCACGAGCGGTGAGTATGTTGCCATCACCCACTCCAGCAAATCTGATTCTGCCACACTGCTCATTATCAATCGTGACGGGAAGCAGGTGCTGAGTCAGGATATCGTCTCTTCTTATGTGCTCCTTGAGTGGGATAGCACGCAAGATCATGAGGAACAGCTATTGGTGATGGCGCTCCAGGAGGATTGGAGCTATGATAGCTGGCTCATCAATGCGGAAACAAAAGAAGAAACGGAGCTAAGCTTGCCGAAGCCGTTTATCCAGTGGGTTGACGGTGAACATATAGCCTATATGGGGGATGAGACTGATGGGGGGACGCCTGTCCATCAATATGGCATGGAGTTAAAGGATGATCAGGTTATCTATGAAGACGCTGTTGGAATCTTTAGCAAATATGGAAAAACCATTATCGGTTCAGTAGACGATGAGGGAGTGTCCATGACGCTAAAGGTCTACGAAAAAGGCGGTTTTGAAAAGCCCATCCAGGAGATAACGATACCAGCCCTCAAAAAGAATGGGGAATATTTGATGCCTTATATGGATGTACCGAAAGATGGAGGCAGCATTTTCGTCCTCTCGCCCCAATCCGAAGAGGAATCGTCACTTTATGAGCTGCTTGAGTGGAATCTGGAATCCAATGAGACGGAAAGACTTGTTGATCGGATTCAGAATGAGCCGATTGCATGCAATATGAATGGCACATACTGCCTATATGGCCATTTGCTTGATTCTCTTATTGATTTAAGCGAAAGAACGATTGAGAAGATCTCACAGGCTGAAATCATGTAAAAGAGGAATCGGATCAGAAGCCCGATTCCTCTTTTTGAGATTAATGTCCGGTAGGATAGCCGTTATTCAGAACGGTCATAACGGAGAACCAGCCAAACACCGCAGCGGTTCCGAAGGCAAATAAGACGCCCAGGAAGTTCTTGTTTTTAAATGCACTAATCATGGCGAAGATGCCCAAGATTGCAGCTAACCCAAAAATGATCACTAGTCCCATCTTTATTTCCCCCTTTGGAAATAATGAAATGCTCGAGATAATTAACAAAAAATAGCATTCTACCATATTTTAATTGTTTTGGAAGCATTTGTCGAGAAGTTACTGGTGCGGCATCAAACCTTTATCGAGAGCAGGGGTTTGTGTACAATAGGAGAAGAGAAGGTACGTTTAGGAGGAAGAAAGAACAGTGAAAAAAACATGGAAACGAGTGCCGCTTGGGCCTCTTCAAACAAACTGTTATCTATATGCAAAAGAAGATGGGGAATGTCTGATCTTTGACCCGGGTGAGGAAGCGCAAAAGCTGATCAGCATCATTTGTGAGAAAGGATGGAAACCGGCGGCAATCCTGCTGACACATGCGCATTTCGATCATATCGGTGCAGTAGATGCTGTTAGAGAGCGCTTTGGCATCCCAGTGTATCTCCACAAAAAAGAAGCCGATTGGCTCACTAATCCTGCCTTGAATGGTTCACAATATTTCCAAATGGGACCGATTCAAGCGCGAGCGGCGGATGAGCTGATTACGGCAGAGGGCATGATGGAAGTCGGCGGCTTTACACTTGAGGTGCTGCATACGCCAGGGCATTCACCGGGAAGTGTCTCTTACTATGATAAGGATGAGAGAATTGTTTTCTCGGGAGATGCATTATTCCGCGGCAGCATTGGCCGAACAGATTTGCCGGGCGGGTCCCATGAACAGCTGCTCAATAGTATTAAGAGCAAGCTCATGAAACTGCCAGCAGATACGCTTTGTCTTTCAGGTCACGGGCCGGAAACAGTTCTGGAAGACGAGATAGCCCACAACCCATTTTTGCAATAACGGAAGAAAATCTATTAAGCGGCTGGGACATAACTTATAAACGATCCTAAAAGACGAACGATATCTAAATAAATCTTAATATACTTTGTACTTACTCATTGAGCTACGTTGGAAGAATAAGTTCGTTCCATTGCGCTACAGCCACTCGCTTTCCGCGGGGAGGAAGGCTTTAGCCTCCTCGGCTACGCCTGCGGGGTCTCAGCCTTTCCTCTATGTCCCGCAGGAGTCGAGTGGCCGCAGCGAAATTCCAATAGTTATTCATAATGATATACAGAATGAACCAATCTATTGAAAACAGCTAAGAACCTGAATTATTAGATGAAATATTAATTAACATATCATCTAATAGTTCGGGTTTATTATTTGCTGAAATACTTATGTCCCAGCCTCTTTTTTATAGGGATGTCCTGTGCAGCGGTATATTCATGGATATTTATGTTTAAGCCTTCATGACTGGTCATATTTGTCTATCTATGGACCTCTAACTCACGAAAAAGAATTCATCCTTGTATGATATTTTAAACGATTATTACTCCCTTAGTTTTAACAGAAGCGTTGACCCTGGTTTGCACGCTCATTCCATATGAAATAACAAGCAGACCTATATAGAGGGGGATATGATGAAAGAAAAAATCATGGAGATGATTCGGAGAAATAGGGAAGCCTTTATGCCTTATCATCAATATATTGAATTGGCGCTCTATCATCCGAAAGAGGGATATTATATGCGGGAGCAGACCAAAATTGGCCGCGGTGGTGATTTTTATACGACTCCCTCGATGGGACCAGTCTTTGGAGAATTTCTTGGGAAATGGCTATGCCGTGAGTTGAAAAAGGCGGGTCTTCCGCCA
>CAJGCH010000259.1 GCA_904501845.1 uncultured Bacillaceae bacterium
AGATATTATTTTGGGGCTATAGTTCAGCGGGAGAATGCTTCGCTGGCAGCGAAGAGGTCAGGGGTTCGAATCCCCTTAGCTCCATACCAGAAAACCCTTGTGTATCAAGGGTTTTTTCTTGTTTTCCAGACCCGATTCTTGAACAACCGCTCCTTGTTGGTTGTTTCCTTTTTCAATTCTCTTCTAATGAATAAATTTTTCATAATAGCTATACACTAACAGAGCTGCGAACAATAGCTATCCTTTTCATCACTTCATACCCACAAGGCGGGATAGATAGCAACAACATCTCCCAATGAATGAAAGGTGGAGTTAAATATGAAAAAAATCATAAGAAAAATGGCGAGCGACAGTCGGAAAGCACTGTTGACTAGTTCATATAACCGGGTAAAACCGCCTGCTTCAAATAGCAAAGCGATACCAATTGATAAATCTTCTGATTCAGATAAGTGAGAAAGTGAATTTCCATTCCAAAACAAGTTATGCGGAGACTTCACCGTGAAGATTCAACTCAGGAGTATACCAAGTACGTTTACTTTAGAATCATCCGCAAATAGAGAGCTCAAAGCCACAGGCTTCGAGCTCTTTTTATTCCGCCTTATCTACTCTTGATTCCTTCTGCTTCTGAAATAATCATTTCTAACAAAGATGCTGCAGATACCTTTCTTGCTAATCTCGGGCTTTGTCCAGACCAAAGAGAAAGATAATCAGGTTCCTTCTTCTCACCTGAGGCTCTCCTGATATCCTGTGTTAGAGTGTTTTGAACAGGAAAATCAGGTAATCCCTTTTCCTTATCCTGCATAGCTTGAATGAATTTATTGTTGATTCCCCTTGCCCACTTACCAGAGAATGACCGAGTGAGTACTGTTTCACTTTCTTTAGCCTGAAGAACGGCTTCTTTATGAACATTCAAGGCTCCGCTTTCCTCGCAGGTCAAGAAGGCGGTTCCCATTTGCACGCCCATGGCGCCCAAGCAAATAGCAGCCATGACCCCTCTTCCATCCATTATTCCCCCAGCGGCGATAACCGGTATGCTTACATGATCAGCAGCCTGCGGAATGAGTGACATCAAGCCGACTGAGCTTTCATCATTTTTCTGAAGGAAATTTCCGCGATGGCCGCCCGCTTCACTTCCCTGGATCACAACCATGTCCATTCCCCTCTTTTCATTTACAATCGCCTCTTCAACCGTTGTTGCCGTTCCTGCCAAGAGGATATTCGCTTGTTTCAATTCCTCTATAACCTCATAGGAGGGAATCCCAAATGTAAAAGAGCATACAGGAACATTTTCTTCCCTTACCACCTGAACTTGTTGACGAAACGCTTCAGACAGCTGCTCGAAGCCGGGGACTTCAACGAACTCTTTTGGAGGGAGATTCAACCCTTTTCTCAAAGGGTTTAATAGCTGATTAGCTGCTTGGATTTCATCCACTGAAACCTCAAATACATTCGGCACAAATAGATTTACACCAAAAGGTTTGGAGGTTAGCTTCTTTACTTCTCTTATTTGATTCCTCATTTGTTCCGGTTTCATATAGCCCGCACCAATCATCCCCAGTCCCCCAGCGCGAGAGACCGCTGCGACTAATTCAACTGTTGTGACACCGCCCGCCATAGGAGCTTGTATAATCGGATACTTTATTTTCAATCTCTCGGTCATTTCATTACTAAGCATAAGATCACTTCCCATTTTCATTCTATAGAAATACTCTTCTAGAAAGGCTCTATCTTTTCCTTCATCCCTACCGAACTTTTTTGTTGCATTTACAACAAATTTCACAAGAGTTATAATAAAAATACATAAAATTCATCTTAGGAAATGGAGTTGTTTTTCAATGGGGAAAATCATCGTTGACCATGAATTCTGGGATGTCTTTCCGGATGCACAGTTGAATGTACTTATCGTTACAAATATTCATAATCAGTGCTCAGAAGATAATCGAAGTTATTTTTCCGCATTGCTTCGTGATGCGTCCAATGATGCAAAAAGGTATTTGACCAACGAGACATTCAGCCACAATCCTGTGATTGATGAATGGCGAAAAGCATTTGGCCGGTTCAAAACAAAAAAGGGTGCCCGCTCTTCGATTGAAGCCTTGCTTAAGAGAGTCAACCAAAATCGGGAATTCTCCCCCATCAATCCTCTAGTGGATATATATAACAGCATTTCACTCAAATATGGAGTACCTTGCGGCGGCGAGGATTTGCAACTCATCAGAGGCGACTTACATCTTGGCAAAGCAAAAGGAGGAGAATCATTCCTTCCCTTAGGGGCTGACCATGACTCACCCGCTTTACCTGAAGAAATTATTTATTATGATACAGAGGGAGCCGTTTGCCGTTGTTTAAACTGGCGGGAAGCGCAGCGTACAATGCTGACCGAGGATACGACAAATGCCGTCCTTGTAATGGAATCTATTAATAAAGAACAAGCACAGCGCGCTAATCAAGCAATGGCTGAGATGAAAGAACGGGTCGACTCCTATTTCCGTACCGAAAGCATCACTACAATATTAAATAAAGCCGAATCCATTTTTGATTACTAAAGGCAACAGAACCTCGGAGGCACTCCCTCCCGAGGTTCTTTCATTTGCAACTGATTCTTCAAACAGTTCCCAGCAATATACGCCGAAGCTCTCTTCTTTGGATAAACAATAACCCTAACATGCCCATTGCTCAATTTACCAGTTTAATTTTGATATATTCTATGGTATCGTTTGTAATGACAAACTCTCATGTATTAATAGAAAACCCATAAGTTGATATCATCATCTGACTGGGTTCCAATACTACTTGTAGCAGAGAAAAGAAATAATAGAGTGACTCTTGCTGATCAAGAGTTTTTTCTTTTTACCTGGCTAATAGGTGACCCATTCATTAATGGGAATCCCTTTATGCCTATATACTTTTTCAAGACAATCCGACAACAGGCCATTCATTACTTGCTGATTCAACTTTTAATGATGTGAAGAAATCGAGCTTAGAATAGCTGCGAGTGCATGGTCTTCAGTTAATGATGCACCTAAGAGGGGATGATTTTCCATGAAGTTTTTATTAGTAAAATTAGCATTTCTGTTCGCCATGTTTTTTGTCCTTTATCAAAATCTGTCACATGTTTACGCCGCTGAGCAAACAGGAAAGATTGGCTTCGATCCGGTTGAAGCAGTCCTGGAAATATCAGTGATGACAATCTTAACAATCATCGTTCTTGTCACTGAACCCAAAAAAAGCTAAACACATATTGTTATATAAGCAAAACACAGCTTCTCCTGAGAGGCTGTGTTTTTTTTCTCACCAAAATAAAAAAGCCGTCCCAAAAAAGCGACAGCCTCAAACATTTGGTCTTTATTCCATTACTATACTTACGACTAAATATACGACTAAGCAGAGCGCGATGCTTTTTATATATAAGCCAGCCGCTTGTTTTGCTGACTCTTCTTCCTCTTGCTTGCTCAATTTGATTGATTGGATGGAACCATAAAAAATCCCAGCCATTATAGCGATAATCAGTGGAATCGTATTCATGTAAACAGCCCCCTCTAAACTATCCTACCATATTTATATGGAAATTTTTAATGAAGAGGCTCCTTTACTTTTTGAGGGCTAGTCGGTATTTTTCTCCCTTTTCAATTTGGGTGATTCTCGAATCATGAATTTTAATTTCGACCTTTCCATAGTTCATCTCTTGAAGGAAACGGATGATTTGCTCTATAGCCGCCTTATTGGGCAGTTCTTTATGAGACACTAGGCTTCGCCCCTTTCAGATTCTCCGTCAATTCTTTGATCCTCATAACCAGCCGCTCTTGGGCCTCTTCACCAAGAATGAATCGATTGCCATCCATCCGCTCGATTTGCTGGTCGACTACATAAACACCTTGTGTAAATTGATTAGCCCCTAGCGCTGATAAAACTGGCTTTAATGCATATTCAATCATTAATAAATGGGCAGCTGACCCACCTATTACGAGAGGGAGAATAGTTTTGTTTTCCAGTCCTTTCTGCGGTATGAGATCTAAATATGTTTTCAAAATACCTGAGTAGGAGGCTTTATACACAGGGGTCAATACAATGACTCGCCTAGCCTCTCGCAGGCAGGCATTAGCTTCGAGGATTTCAGGACTTGCATAATTAGCAGTTAGAAGATCCTCAGCCGGAAGCTTATGAACATCGATGACTTCATAGCTGATTCTCTCTTTCTCCAATAAAGATA
>CAJGCH010000260.1 GCA_904501845.1 uncultured Bacillaceae bacterium
AATAGACCGAGGGAAGGACTGTTTACTATGTGAATACCAACTACTATTGTCGTTATGATGAGCTTTCTGCCAGGGTCAATATTAATGGCATGAAAGGTAAAAGAACACAGGCACATACACATGATGGCTGCGAAATCAGGATAAAACAAAAAAGAAGAGAAAATAAGGATAACGATGAAAGTACCAAACATATGCATATGTCTTTTTTGATTAATAATATATAGCGAAAAATCCAATGTGATAAAAGCAGCCAGCAAGAACCATTTAGACAATGGAAAAAATAAAAAGAAGAGAACACATAAAACGGATGTGCTAGTCAGCTCTCTTAGCCTTGCCTCCAACTCTCCTCAACTCCCCTTCTCCCCCTATATAAAAATAACCTTTCCCAACATTCATAGAACAAGGCTGTTCTCCATTCAGGTAGATCATTTCATGAGAGTAATCTATATTTACCCTTGCAATTGATATAAAATGTTCTTCTCTAATGAACTGGAAATGATCTTGAATCCTGGCCAATTGTTCTAGTGTCATTTGTAAATGATTAATGCCTGTATTAAGCGGCAGTTTAAAAACGCCTTCTTTGGACAAATAGTTCACATATAATTCATAGGAGAACCCCTTAGAAATTAAATAGCTGCACAAAAAGGCTGTATAAGAAATCAGCTTTTCACCTTTTTCATGAATCGTAAACCCATTTCGGTCTGTTATACACAACATGATCGTATATCTTTTATTTGTAATAGGCTGATATTGTTTGGCATACATCGTTTGCATCTTGGCTGTTGCCGTCCAATGAATCTGACGGAATGATTCCTTCTCATATGGTTTAATGCCAATAACAGATGTCTCATCAGACATAAAAGAATATGGCACCTCTTCCTCTCCAATCCGATTGAGATTTAATAGGGACAGGTTTTTTACCTCCAGCTGCTGCGGATACACGATAATTTTTGTATCACCATGACTGATTGGGGGGAAGTGTACAAAGGAGCTCCCAAATGAATCGTAAATAATTATATTAAGATCTTCGATATGATAAATCCCTCTTGCCTTCGCCACAAAAGGAATGCTTATTCTATTAATCGTCTTTCCCTTTTGTTCGAAATTCACTGTGTACCTGGTATCATTTAAACTTTTCTGGAAACGGTCTGATTCCATGATTTCTATATGTTTATTTAGGTTAAAATATAGCTTTCCATGAGCAATCGTTACAGGAGCATTATTATGGATCTCTATCACTAATGCGTCGATTTCATCTATAAAGAGTCTAATACTCTTTTTTTCCTGATTTATATAAACCTGCTTGGCTATTCTTTTTGTATAAAAATGAATATACAAGGTATACAAGAAATAGACGACTAGGATGATTGTCATCGGCTTATACGATATGTATGCGAACAAGACGATTGCAAGAGGAAGAACTAGTTTAAGAAAATAGGAATCAAACAGAAAAGTGTAAACGGGGGTACCTTCTCTACTTTTCATACGAAATCTCCACTGGGACATCAATTTCGCTGAGGATTGCATCAATAGCCTGACTCTTTGTAATATGTAAGGCTCCTTCTAGGGATAGCATAATTCGGTGTGAGCTAATATGCGGGAAGACGAATTGGATATCCTCTGGTATACAATAGGCGCGTGATTCAATTTTGGCTTTTGCTTGGGCAGCTCGAAGTATCGCAAGCGTTGCCCTCGGGCTTAAGCCCATCTCAATCCACTTATGGCTTCTCGTTGATTCCACCAAATCCAAGACATAATCTTCTATACAATCAGAGATATGTATTTGCTTTGTCTCTTCCTGTAATTTGCGCACCTCCTCCATACTGATGACTGGGATTACACCATTCAATGGGTCTTCCGCTCTAAAACGTTTCATAATCATCCGTTCATCCTGCCTTGAAGGGTAACCAATATTGATTTTCACGAGAAAGCGATCTAATTGGGCATCTGGTAATGGAAATGTCCCATGGGATTCTCCGGGATTTTGAGTAGCAATAACCATAAATGGTTTCGGCAATTGATCTGTTTGCTTCTCAATGGTTATCTGTCTCTCCTCCATCGCTTCTAAAAGGCTTGATTGTGTCCTTGGCATGGCTCTATTGATCTCATCTGCTAGAACGATATTGGCATAAATAGGGCCTATTCTCTTTACGAATTCTCCATGCTTCGGATTGAAATACTCCAGACCAATTACATCACTCGGCAAGACATCTGGGGTAAATTGAATTCTTGAAAACGTACCTCCTATACTTTTCGCTATCGTTTGAGCCAATAAAGTCTTCCCTGTACCAGGAACATCCTCCAGCAATATATGTCCATTGCTTAATAAGGCAACCAACAGCAAATCAATGGTCTCTTCTTTTCCAACAAAAACACTGTTTATAGAACTCTTCAAATCTTCCAGCAACACTCTGTATCCCCCTTTACATCACCCAAGGAAATTAATGACATTTTATCTTAATTTAATCATATAGCAATGAAAAAGCGATTACTATCCCTTTTTAACCCTGACTGAAGACTTCCCTTTAGGTTTACATCTTAAAGGTCGAGCCCCCCTTTTTTCCTTTATCTGGATATAAATTCAGATATTTGCCTATTTCATACATTCTTTTAAGCATAAAAGTTACTTTATTGTCCAAACCCGTGTATAATCCACATATAAAAGACAGATGTACACACAAGGAGGACATCATGAAGAAATTCGGTATTCTGCCCAAAATAATCGCTGCTATTACACTCGGAATCTTGGTTGGCATGATTGCGCCGGCAACCATCGTTCGCCTATTCGCTACATTTAACGGTTTATTCAGCAGTTTCCTGGAATTTATTATTCCATTCATCATCATCGGGTTCATTGCTTCAGGGATTGGCACAATGGGTAGAGGTGCCGGAAAAATGCTGGGAATCACGACAGGTTTAGCTTATGCCTCTACTATACTGGCTGGTCTTATGGCCTATTTCGCGGCAAAAACACTTTATCCTTCATTGCTCCAGAATCAGTCAAACCAGAGCTTTGCCAGCCCAGAGGAAGCCTTGCTTTCTCCCTACTTTACGATTGAAATGCCAGCTGTTATGGGCGTAATGACAGCCTTACTCGTCGCCTTTACAATTGGCTTAGGAATGGCATCCATTAAGAGTAACGCCCTTTTAACGGTCATGGAAGATTTTAAAGAAATTGTGGTCAAGGTCATCAACTCTATCATTATTCCTTTATTACCCTTCCATATCTTTGGCATATTCGCGAATATGACACAGGGCGGGCAGATCGCCTCCATAATGAGCGTATTCGCCAAAGTGTTTGTCATGATCATCATCTTGCATCTGCTTATGTTAGCCCTGCAATATACCGTTGCCGGGACAGTCTCAAAGAAAAATCCATATAGGATGTTAAAAAATATGCTGCCTGCGTATTTTACAGCTTTAGGAACTCAATCGTCCGCTTCTACGATTCCTGTCACGGTAGCCCACACGAAGAAAATGGGTGTGAAAGGAAAAGTAGCGGAATTCACTGTACCGCTGTTAGCCACGATTCATTTATCAGGAAGCACAATTACCTTAGTCAGCTGCTCGATTGCCGTCATGATGCTGCAGGGAATGGAAGCCGGCTTTGCCCAAATGTTCCCCTTCATCCTCATGCTCGGCATCACGATGATTGCTGCTCCAGGTGTCCCTGGAGGCGCTGTTATGGCCGCACTTGGATTACTGGAGTCCATGCTCGGATTCTCTGACAATATGCTTTCTCTTATGATTGCTCTGTACCTGGCTCAGGACAGCTTTGGAACTGCCTGCAATGTAACAGGAGACGGAGCCATATCAGCCATCGCCGAACGATTCCTCCCTAAAGGCGACAAGAAGGCTGCTGAAGCAGATTCTATCGAACAAGCCATTTAGTTCAAACATCACTCTAAATGCCCCGTAAATTTAATTTACGGGGCATTTTATGTTAGTATACGGAAGCAGCATTCGTTAGTGGCGAAGCACCCGCTTTTTATGAAACTTTAGAGGAGGAAATTAGGGAGATAAAGAATAGAAAAAGAAAACTCGCTCTCAAATTAGCGAGTTTTCTTTGTTCAGTATAAATTTGATTATTTATCTTCTTCCATCCACTCTGTATGGAAGATGCCTTCTTTATCGACACGCTCATATGTGTGGGCACCGAAATAATCACGCTGTGCTTGCAATAGGTTAGCTGGCAATGTTTC
>CAJGCH010000261.1 GCA_904501845.1 uncultured Bacillaceae bacterium
CTGTAATCGATCTGCCGACGACGATGAAGTCACTTGTTTGTCTTCTCGCTTCTGCCGGCGTGGCAATTCTCTTTTGATCGCCTGTTTCATCGTCCGCCAGACGGATTCCTGGTGTTACCGTCAGAAAATCCGGTCCTATTTCTTTATGTATGTCATGCGCTTCATGCACGGAGCATACGACTCCATCCAATTTGGCCGCTTTGGCGAGCTGGCCGTAGTGAAGCACGCTCTCGGTCAAAGAACCATGGATCATTTGCTCTTTTTGCATCTGTGATTCTGTCGTGCTTGTCAGCTGCGTAACGGCAATGCACAACGGACGCTTTTGTCCGAGTGATGTTCCTTTATCAAGACCTTCCAGTGCGGCTTCCATCATTGCTTTCCCGCCAGCCGCATGGACATTGACCATGTCTGCCCCAAGCACGGCAAGCCGTTCCATTGCCTTTTTGACCGTGTTTGGAATGTCATGCAATTTCAAGTCAAGGAAGACATCATGCCCCATTTCCTTGATGGCAGTCACGATAGAAGGACCTTCCGCATAATAAAGCTCCATACCAATCTTCACCGCTAATTTTTCGTCAGGGAACCATTTCAATAATTGCAATGCCTCGTCCTTCCCAGCAAAGTCAAGCGCGATAACCGGTGTATTGTACATGCTGCTTCCAGCTCCTTCCCGTGCATTCCGAAATATGCTCATAGCCGAGTGATGTTAACAGTTCAGGCAAAGAATCAATAATTTCAGGGCAAACGAATGGATTAACGAAATTCGCCGTGCCTACCGCGACAGCGCTAGCGCCCGCATAGAAGAATTCAACCACATCTTCCGCAGTCGAAATCCCGCCCATGCCAATGATCGGGATGGACACATTTTGTGATACATCATGAATCATTCGTATGGCAACAGGCTTAATCGCCGGGCCTGACAAGCCCCCAGTCTTATTGGCTAATACCGGCTTTGCCGTTTTCAAGTCAATGCGCATGCCGACAAGCGTGTTAATCATCGTCAGACCGTCTGCTCCGCCGTTCTCTGCCGCCTTAGCGATTGACACAATATCACTGACATTTGGCGAAAGCTTCACATAGACAGGCACTTCTGATACGCTTTTGACTGCCTTCGTTAATTCCTTTGCTGTCTCTGGGTCTGTACCGAATTGAATTCCGCCGCATTTCACATTCGGGCAGGAAATATTCAATTCAAGGGCATGGACGTTTGGCGCCTTGCTGATTTCCTTCGCTGTCTCCACATAATCCTCCATGGCTGTGCCGGCCACATTCGCAATGATTGGGACATCAAATGTATCTAGCCATGGAAGCTCTTCATCCATTACCTTATGAAGCCCCGGATTCTGCAAGCCAATCGCGTTCAGCATGCCGGCATTCGTCTCAGCCACGCGCGGAGTCGGGTTGCCAAAGCGCGGTTCGAGGGTCGTTGATTTGATCATGATTGCCCCGAGCTTGCTTAAATCGTACAGCTTGCTGAATTCGCGTCCAAAACCGAAGCAGCCAGATGCAGGCATTATAGGGTTCTTCAACTGTAAGCCCGGCAAATCAATCTTTAATGAATTTGTCATCAAATCACTACCTCCTCAGCACGGAACACAGGTCCATCACTGCAAATTTTCTTGTATCCATCATCAGGGGTCTTGCACACACAGGCAAAGCAAGCACCGATACCGCAGCCCATTCTCTCCTCAAGGGAAATGAACAACTTTTTCCCCTCATACTTCTGCATGACCGCTTTTAACATCGGGGTTGGACCGCAAGCATAGATGACATCATACTTCTCAAAAGGCTCCACGCTTGTCACGAATCCCTTCGTACCCTTAGAGCCGTCCTCTGTCGTAATAATTGTTTCTCCCAGCTCCTTGAAGGTCTCCTCATAAAAGACATCCGCGGCCGTGCGAAGCCCAAGAATATGTGTTACCTCCACTCCTTTTTCAGCCAGTTCCCTTGAAAGCTGCAGGAGAGGCGGGATACCGATGCCTCCGCCGATTAATAAGGCGCTTCCGCCTCGCTCCACCTCATCAGGCGAAAAGCCGTTACCTAAAGGACCAAGGACATCGACTTTCTCGCCGGCTGTCTTTTCTGCCAATAGCTTCGTCCCTTTTCCCTCCGCACGGTAAATGACCGTGAATTGGGAGGCTTCTTGGTCGATTCGGCAAATGCTGATTGGCCTTCTCAGCAATGGGTCAGATGAATTGGACACTTTTATATGCACGAACTGTCCGGGCATTGTCATGGAGGAGACAAGCGTCCCCTCCATGGTCAATTCAAAGATATTCGGGGCAATCAATCTTTGGCTGATAACCGTCATCTGCTGCTGTTGAATCATAGATTCACTGCCTCCCGTGTTTTTTCCAGCTTGTTCATCGGCGAGCTTGAAAATGTCATGGATTCAAGTACCGTCAGAATCGCATTGGCCGTATCAAGTGACGTTAAGCACGGAATACCGTTTTCGACAGATTCACGGCGGATTCGGAATCCGTCACGCTCAGGCTGCTTGCCTTTTGTCAATGTATTGATGACCAATTGCGCATTACCCCCTTGAATCAGACTTAATAGATTCGGTTCTTCTCCTCCAATCTTGCCGACCACGCTGCAAGGAATACCCGCATTCGCCAGTACGTCTGCCGTCCCGCTCGTCGCGAGCAAACGATAGCCGATTTCATGGAAACGCTTCGCGAGCTTAACAGCTTCCTGCTTATCCTTATCAGCGACCGTCAAAAGAACGGAACCATGCTGCTTGATATGAATACCAGAGGCTACCAAGGCTTTATAAAGTGCTTTATTAAGCGTATCATCTTTCCCCATAACCTCCCCTGTTGACTTCATTTCCGGCCCAAGCGTAATTTCAACCTGGCGGAGCTTTGCGAAGGAGAAGACTGGTGCTTTTACATACACGCCTTGTTTTTCTTCCACTATGCCGTTCCTGAATCCAAAGTCGGCAAGCTTTTGTCCAAGGATGACTTTCGTAGCCAAATTCGCCATCGGCACATTCGTGATCTTGCTCAAGAAAGGCACCGTACGGCTTGAACGAGGATTAACCTCAATGACAAATACTTCATGGTTTGACACAACATATTGGATATTGAACAGCCCAATGATGTTCAGCCCTTTGGCAAGCTTAATCGTGTAATCAACAATGCGTTCCTTGATTTCCTTCGTTAAGCTTTGCGGCGGATATACAGCAATGGAATCACCGGAGTGCACGCCCGCTCTCTCGATATGCTCCATTATGCCTGGGATGACGACGGTTTCACCGTCAGAAATTGCGTCAACTTCAATTTCTTTCCCAGTCAGATAACGGTCGATCAAGACTGGATGCTTCGGATTAACTTTTACGGCATTCTCCATGTAATGGAGCAGCTCTTCCCTGTGGTCGACAATTTCCATTGCCCGGCCGCCCAGTACATAGGATGGACGCACAAGGATTGGATACCCGATACTATCTGCGACCGCTACAGCTTCCGCAACAGACATGGCCGTTTTCCCCATTGGTTGAGGGATTTGCAGTTCGGACAAGGCATGTTCAAACATATCGCGGTTTTCAGAACGGTCAACATCTTCTAGAGATGTACCAAGGATCTTGATGCCCCTTTCTACAAGGGCCGAGGCAAGATTAATCGCTGTTTGCCCGCCAAACTGAACGATGACTCCCTCTGGCTGTTCAAGATCGATGACATTCATGACATCCTCAATCGTAAGCGGCTCGAAGTATAATTTATCGGAAATACTGAAGTCGGTTGAGACTGTTTCAGGATTGCTATTGATGATGATTGCCTCATAGCCTGCTTCCTTAATGGCCCAAACGGAGTGTACGGTTGCATAATCAAACTCTACTCCTTGACCGATTCGGATGGGACCGGACCCAAGTACGACAACACTCTTTTTCGGCGTAACTAGTGACTCGTTCTCTTCCTCATAGGTGGAATAGAAGTACGGAGTTTCTGACTCGAATTCAGCTGCGCATGTATCAACCATTTTATAGACCGGACGGATGTCCTCTCGTATCCTCCACTTGTACACCTCAAGCTCACTGCATTCCCACAGGCTGGCAAGCGCAAAATCAGAGAAGCCGATTTTCTTAGCCTTAAGGCATACTTCACGGTCGAATGGAGATTCCTTGACCTTGTTTTCCATTTGAATGATTTTATTGAATTTATAAAGGAAGAACAGGTC
>CAJGCH010000262.1 GCA_904501845.1 uncultured Bacillaceae bacterium
GAATCGATTCTTTGGAATCGGCCTTCCAGTCGTTCTTGGCTGTACATTCACGGCCGTTGGCCCTATGATTGCCATCGGGGGAGATTATGGAGTTCCGGCCATTTATGGTGCGGTTTTAGCCTCAGGATTATTTGTCATTCTTATCAGTAAGTATTTCAGCAAATTATTGGCCTTCTTCCCGCCGGTTGTTACTGGCTCAGTCGTGACGATAATCGGTATGACATTGATTCCAACGGCTATGAATAATATGGCTGGAGGACAAGGAGCAAGCGATTATGGCTCACTATCCAACATTCTGCTAGCGTTTGGCACTTTGTTGTTCATTGTTATCTTATATAAATTTTCTTCCGGATTCTTAAGAGCCATCTCGATTCTGCTTGGATTGATAGCCGGTTCGGTTGCGGCGGCCTTCATGGGAAAGGTAGATATTCAAGCCATTCTAGATGCAGATGTGCTATTGACTCCGCAGCCATTCTACTTTGGATTGCCGTCATTTGAATTGATTCCCATCCTGACGATGATTTTGGTGGCGATGGTCAGCCTTGTTGAATCAACAGGCGTTTACCTGGCCCTATCCGATATTTGCGAAGAGAACCTTGAAGAAAAAGACTTCGCGAAAGGCTATCGAGCGGAAGGTCTGGCAATTGTCCTTGGCGGTATTTTCAACGCATTGCCATACACGACTTACTCACAAAACGTCGGTTTGATTCAAATGTCCGGTGTCCGCTCGAAAAATGTGATTTACACAGCAGGTGCCTTCCTCGTAATCCTTGGCTTCAGCCCCAAAATCGCAGCCTTGACGACCGTCATCCCAAGCGCGGTACTGGGCGGCGCCATGGTGGCAATGTTCGGCATGGTCTTGTCAGCCGGTATCAAGATGCTAAGCAAGGTCGATCTTCAATCACAAGAAAACCTATTAATCATTGCTTGCGCATGCGGGCTTGGCCTTGGCGTATCCGTCGTGCCGGAAATGTTCCAAAACCTGCCTTCAGGACTAAGAATTTTAACCGAGAACGGAATTGTCGCTGGTGGCATGACAGCGATTGCGCTCAACTTGATTTTCAATGTATTTGGGAAAAAAGCGAAAGAAGGAAACCGATTGCTTCAAAGTAAAAAAGAAGTGGTTTCGTAATAATATAGATGAGGATATACTCAAACTGAATAGCGAACTCACACGGGATATGGAACTGGAACGGGAAAACGAACTCTTCCTTTTTAGAGATTGAGAATCTAAAAAAGTTGCGCGCTTTTCAGATGGTTCCGGCAGGCTATCTCGATAAGCGCAAGCAACATCATTCGAGCTCAAAGAAATATTCAGCTTGAAGGGTATTATACAGGTGTAGGCATTCCCAAGTATCACGTAAACAGATGAAGGGAACTCATCGTGATGAGGGGCTTAAGGCCAATCAGGGGTTAACCCCCATATACCGCCGTGTTTTGTGCTCGATGAACGTGGAAACACGCACTTTCGCTTGCCCGCGTCCTGATACAACCGTATTGACTTACAGGTGCTGCACTTAATATTACAATTAAATCAAGTACAAAAAGGATAGATAAAGCTATTTGTCCGCTTTACCTATCCTTAAATCATTGGTTAATAAGAATCCCCGTCTTCTTCTCTCAAATTCGAATTCAATCTCAACGAGGAAAAACCGCCTTCTTCTAAAATTGTTCCGAAAAAACAAGTCTCTTCTACCAAACTTCCGAACTCTATATGAAAAAGAGAAGTTAAACTAAACTTGCCCCTTGTTCCGTGCAATTTAGTAGCGGCTCATAAAAGAAGCTCCTACAATGATGAGTAGAATGAACAACACAACGACAAAAGCAAAAGAGTTCTTTTCTTTATGTTCGTGTCTAGATTCTTCCATGTATAACACCTCCAGTGCTTGATAAAAAGGGATTTAACTCGTTCAAATCAAACCGTTTCGTTTATTTAGCGAAGCTGGCCAGAACGATAATTAACAGAATGAACAATACTACGATTAATGCAAAGCTGCTGCCGCTAGAACTACCGCCATAGCCTCCGTCATATCCATATCTCATATTTTTCACCACCTATTTAGTCGAATGTTTCATTAGAAAAGCAATCCTACAACATATATATATTTTTAAAGACAAGCATTGTTTGGACAAACATCATCGTGTTAGAGAAAATCAGCGATTTCCTTAAACATTTTTCTAAATATAAAAAAAGCGTCTGCAATATATACAAACGGCTTTTCTCAGGTAATCATATAAGTCTGGCGGTTTAATAATAACATATGCACTCAGCATAAAGCTGAATGGCACAAGTGATGATTAAAATAAATTTAAATCGAGAATTGACAAAACAGCCATATTTTTATCTTTTGTACAAGTGTCCACACTCGGAACAAAATCAATCATAATATATCTAGAAGATTTGAAAAGAGAGGAGGAAGAACTAATTGGCGGAGAATGATAATCAACAAAATCAAAAGCCGAATGGAGAAATTGACCGTTTTTCACAATTCTTTTTTGGAAATAGTAAACATAGAGAAACTTACAAAAAAGACGAAAATGACTCACAAGTATTGCCCGAACAAAAAGAACATTCCTCATATGATGACAGATATAATCGGAACAATGATTGGTTTTTTGGCGTTAAGAGAAAAGAACATACACCAAGTCCTCAGACCGATCAAAATCATATAGAAAATATTCTTAACAATGTGGATTTTGAATTACTTATGGAAACTATCGATATGTTTGTTACAACAACTCAACCATTAATTAAAGAAATAACTCCTTTTTTTCATAGATTTATAAAGAAGTTCAAATCTAACTAAAATGCCTAGTGTTGAGAAGGGAATTGTCGTGTGAACAATAGTTAAATGAGCAGTATGACTATACCATAACCGCAAATAAACTAATCAGAGTACACTTACCAATAGGCAAATATCTAATCCTCTTTGAAAAGGGACACAAACACTATTTTTAAAACCCTTTGAGGAGGAGATATATAATGGAAAGTCAATTCTTTGGTGTGGTATGGATTATGGAGGTTAATTAACTAACATGAAAATAAACTTCCGTAACTGATAAAGAAGACAATACTAAAGAGGAACCATCGATTCGTTTTAGGGAGAGGTCTCATTTTTATATATTTACTTGTCCATTCTTAAAATTATTTTAGGGATAAGATTGCTTTTATATCGACATTTCCCGTATTTATCTTACGGAAGTTTATATACATATATAACTTGTATCTCTGTCTAAAAGAGTTTAGATAAGATGTAAATGATAGGTATATGTGGGGTGTTTTTTGAATATGTTGGTATGTTAGGCTAAAAAAACGTGATTTACACAGCAGGTGCCTTCCTTGTAATCCTTGGCTTCAGCCCCAAAATCGCAGCCTTGACGACCGTCATCCCAAGCGCGGTACTGGGCGTTGCCATGGTGGCAATGTTCGGCATGGTTTTGTCAGCCGGCATCAAAATGCTCAGCAAGGTCGATCTTCAATCACAAGAAAACCTATTAATCATTGCATGCGCATGCGGGCTTGGCCTTGGCGTATCCGTCGTGCCGGAAATGTTCCAAAACCTGCCTTCAGGACTTAGAATTTTAACCGAGAATGGAATTGTCGCTGGTGGCGTGACAGCAATTGCGCTCAACTTGATTTTCAATGTATTTGGGAAAAAAGCGAAAGAAGGAAACCAATTGCTTCAAAGTAAAAAAGAAGTGGCTGCGTCATAATATAGAAAAGGGATGATTCATCAATTGAATCATCCCTTTTTGTCTAAATCGACTTCTTCATACCGCACTGCCGGCATTCGCGGAGGAACACCATATCTTTGACCGAGCTCTTGAAATGCGTATTCCCGCAATTATCGCAACGGCCTGCAACCTTATCTGGCAGCTCCTTATAGGTATATATTTTATTAAGATCATATTGCTGCTGTTCTTGATCTTCCATTATCTAATCACCTTCAATGCTTGTTGTCTGTATCTATTATATCAAAAATCCATGAGTTTATAGCTGAGACGGCCAGATTTTAATATTTTGTAAACAAGGTACTTATATATGTTGCTGGTGATAATGGATGTTCTATTGATGTGAAACATTGATGATGGCTATTGGTTAGTCTGAATATAGAGAAGGGTAATTAGCGTGAAGAGTAAAAAA
>CAJGCH010000263.1 GCA_904501845.1 uncultured Bacillaceae bacterium
GTACAGTGCAGCTCGACCACATTGCCGTCCGCATCTTTGATGACTTCTTCACATTTAATGAAGTAAGCATGCTTTAAGCGAACCTCATTGCCAGGGAAGAGACGGAAATATTTCTTCGGAGGATTTTCCATGAAATCCTCTTGCTCGATGTAGATTTCACGGCCGAATGGGATTTTACGCATACCCATTTCTGGATTCTCCGGATTAATCTCTGCATCAAGCATCTCAATTTCGCCTTCTGGATAATTCGTAATCACGACTTTTAGAGGCTTCAGGATACCCATCGTACGCGGTGCCTTCAATTTAAGGTCTTCGCGCACGAAATGCTCAAGCATCTTCTCATCGACAACTCCGCTTGTTTTAGCTACGCCGATTTCACGGCAGAAGTTACGGATTGCTTCAGGAGTGTAGCCTCGTCTCCTTAGACCTGATAATGTCGGCATACGCGGGTCATCCCAGCCATCCACATAACCTTCCTCTACAAGCTGCTTCAGTTTGCGCTTGCTCATGACAGTGTTCGTCAAATTCAAACGGCCGAATTCATATTGTCTTGGTACTGAAGGCATTTCACATTCCTTAATAACCCAGTCATAGAATGGACGTTGGTCCTCGAACTCAAGTGTACAAATGGAATGAGTCACGCCCTCAATCGCATCCTCAATTGGATGGGCGAACGCATACATCGGATAGATGCACCATTTTGTGCCCGTGTTGTGGTGCGGTACATGAGCGATTCGGTAGATTACAGGGTCACGAAGATTGATGTTTGGTGAACTCATATCGATTTTGGCGCGAAGGACTTTCTCTCCGTCTCCGAATTCGCCATCCCTCATCCGTTTGAACAAGTCAAGATTCTCTTCGACGGAACGGCCGCGGAATGGACTCTCCTTACCTGGTTCAGTCAACGTGCCGCGGTATTCACGGATTTGCTCGGCAGACAGGTCATCCACATAGGCTAATCCTTTTTCAATCAATAGTATTGCCCGGCTGTACATCTCCTCAAAATAATCAGAGGCAAAAAACAGTCCGTCCCAGTCGTAGCCGAGCCACTCTACATCTTTCTTGATTGATTCGACAAATTCCACATCCTCCTTCACAGGATTGGTATCATCGAAGCGCAAGTTTGTCTTTCCGCCAAACTCATCGGCGATGTCAAAATTCAGCACGATGGATTTAGCATGGCCGATATGCAGGTAGCCATTCGGTTCCGGCGGGAAACGGGTGATGACTTCTTTTGTTTTTCCTGATTTCACATCATCAATGACGATGTTACGTATAAAATTGGACGTATTGTGTTCCACCATCTTCAACCTCTTTCGCATAAACTAGTAGTTTCATTCTAATGGAAATGTCCCCGAGTCGCAAGAAGCCTACAAATAAATACATTTTTCTCTTAAAACAGGGCGAGCTTCTTCTAATATAGTAATTTTAGTCAATATATCTAGTATATCTGCATTTTGCGTTCCTATACATTGAAATGCACGGAAAATGGCTCGTAACGATGCCCTTTATTGATAATACCGTACAAGCCTATGTATAATAAGACGAGAACAACACGACATTAGTTAGGAGAATTAAATGAGCGCGAATGCTGTATTTATAGAGGAATTAAATGAAGGACTGAAAAAACAATGGGAGCAATCCGGATTTAAGGCGCCGACAGCCGTTCAATCTAAGGTGTTTGAACCCATTATGTCTGGAGCCGATTGCATTGTCGAATCACCGACCGGGACTGGCAAGACGCTTGCCTATGTGCTCCCGGTTTTAAATAAGATTGAGCCTGGTGAGCAGAAAGTGCAGGCTGTATTTGTGGCGCCATCACGTGAATTGGTCATGCAGATCTTTGAAGTTGTGCAAACATGGGCGAAGAGCACCGGCATTACGGCCGGATCCTTCATTGGAGGAGCTAATCCAAAGCGTCAGCTTGAGAAATTGAAGAAGCATCCGCATATCGTTATTGGCACGCCAGGAAGGCTCGAGGAATTGATCAAGCAAAAGAAACTAAAGATGCATGGAGTGAAGACCATTGTCCTTGATGAGGGTGACCAGCTCCTGATTCCTGAGCATATGCCAACCGTTGGAGCCATCCTCCGCTCTGCGATGCGCGACCGCCAAGTCCTGCTCTTCTCAGCGACGCTGCCAAAACAGCTTGAAGAAGAGGCATCCCAATGGATGAATGAACCTGTCAGCATCCGAATTTCAAAGGAAGAAATTGTACAATCGAAGGTTGAGCACATTTATTTCGTCACGGAACAGCGCGATAAGATTCTCCTTCTTGAGAAGCTCGCAAAAATGCAAGGAATGAGAGCACTCGTCTTTGGGAGAGATATCGGCAATCTTGATGTCATGGCCTCTAAGCTTTCCTATAAAAAGGTTGACTTGGCTGTTATCCATGGAGATTCGAAGAAGATGGACAGAGAGAAGGCCATCCGTTCCTTCCGTCAAGGAAAGCTTCCTGTTTTGCTTGCGACAGATGTAGCGGCAAGGGGGCTTGATATTGAAGGCCTGCCATATGTTATCCATGTAGATTTCCCGGAATCCATAGCTCAATATGTCCATCGCTCCGGCCGGACAGGACGTCAAGGAGCGAGCGGAACGGTTATATCTATTGTGACGCCTCGTGAGGAGCGCGAGCTGCGCAAATATGCTCGTGAGCTCAATCTAGAGGTAAAGAAGAAAGATTTATTCAAAGGGCAGATCGTCGATGAGCGCCCAGAGTATCCGAAGAAACGCCCGGTCGTAAAGGCCAAGAAGAAAAAATAAACTGTCCATTTCACTCTGCTGATCCATGCATAAAATCCGGTAATTGGCAAAAACTAGTGTGGATAAAACTAGAGGAGTGAATGAAATGAAGAAATGGATGTTTATCGTTTTGGCAGGTATTATGATGACGACAGTCTCCTTCAC
Organism: uncultured Bacillaceae bacterium; assembly: GCA_904501845.1. Taxonomy (GTDB): domain Bacteria; phylum Bacillota; class Bacilli; order Bacillales; family Pradoshiaceae; genus Pradoshia. Next base: position 2,908 of record CAJGCH010000263.1, read on the forward strand.
CGGCATAAGCGCCTCCGTACAGGCGGCAGAAGAGAAAGCGCCAGCTCCGCCAGAGAAGTCATTGACAGACGCTCAGAAAACAGAGCTTGAAGCAATGCATAAGGATGTCCTTCAGCGCGAGAAGGCAATCATCCATAAATATGTTGAATATGGTGTAATGACAAAGGAAACGGGCGACATGATTCTTGAGCACATGGACAAGCGCTTTGAGAAAGTGAAAGAAAATGGCTATGTCCCTCCTCGCCATTTCGGCAAGATGCCTATTCCTCATCATAAGCCAGAATCGAATACAACCGATTAAACCATGAAACTCCAAGGCTTAAAGGGCTTTGGAGTTTTTATTTCGGTCCGATATGCCTATCTTCAAGGAATATTAGAATTTTCACTCATTCATACTTCCATTTGTCCTGCAATACGTTATAATAAGTATGGGCTTATTGTGCAATCGCTTGCACAAGTTGCGACCTTTTATGGGAGAGTGAATTCAATGAAGAGATTATTTGCAGTAGACCCATGGAAAATTATTGAGGAAGAGCTTCATAAGGACGATTTTCGCCTTGCTGAGAGTATGACGAGTCTTGGTAATGGCCATATGGGCTTAAGAGGGAATTTTGAAGAAACCTATAGTGGTGATTCACATAAAGGAACATATATTGCAGGTGTTTGGTACCCGGATAAAACAAGGGTTGGCTGGTGGAAAAACGGCTATCCTGATTATTTCGGCAAGGTCATTAATGCCATTGATTTCATTGGGATCCGCGTGCTTATTGATGGGGATGAAATAGACCTGTATACGGCTGAAGTGAAAGACTACCGCCGTGAGCTTGATATGAAAACAGGCATCCTGACACGCTCGTTCACGATCGTGCGGGAAGGAAAAGAAACGAAGGTCGATGTGCTGCGCTATCTATCTATTGCACAAAGGCAGCTTGGTGTAATCAACTATCAGGTCACGCCGCTTAACCATGATGGTAAAGTCACATTCATTCCTTATTTAGAAGGGGATGTGCGCAACGAGGACTCTAATTATGATGAGGATTTTTGGAAAGCGGTTACAAGATTTGCTGAGCCGAATAAAGCACATTTGGTAATGGAAACAAATGAAAACCCTTTCGGAACGGAAATATTCCGGGTCTCAGCAAATATGGGACTAGTTGCAGAAGGGGATGTGACTGAGGTTACGCCGTTCATGAATGTCGAATATGTCGACAATACAATCGTCATGA
>CAJGCH010000264.1 GCA_904501845.1 uncultured Bacillaceae bacterium
AGTTCAAAGAATTAATCAAGCCATGAACATACGGCTGCCCAGATAAGCGCGGGCAGCCGTTTTTCATGCCTCGGATAGAACTTTGTGATTCAGGAATGCTGTACGGAATTCCCCTAAACGCCTATCCATGTAAATCGTAAGCAGGGGTTACTATACTCAGTTCCTTCAACCTTAACCAAATACTTGTTGAATTACCTTAAACCATTCGCCTTCCCTCGTTATTACTCCAATCAAACGATATGTTCCATTATCCTTCTACCAAGTTAGTACACTATAGACTTCCAAAGCTAAATGAGGATATCAGCAATTATTGCTAGAAAGGAGCCTGATTCAATTTAGGGTTCAGCATTAGCATATAGCTGGAGCCGATTACTAACGATAAAGATTTAACCTCCGCTCCAGCCATGGACGAAAAACCGTCTCAAACACAGTAGCAAACAGATTTACGCATGATGATAAAATATCCCTATCTCATGGTTCAATCAAAATTGGAGATGGGCATTTCATCCAGGCGGGTTCGAACTGCTTATCACACGAAGATGATGGGGCCTTCACCTGCAATACATTGGAAATGGAATCCATATTGAGAAGTTTTAATGATAAAATCCACTTTTGACCTTTCACGCTTGCATAAAGGCTTGTATATACTGTTTGCAAGTGGCAGAAAAAGAGAGCATTCATCCGGCAAGAAAGCCAATGCGCTTAAAAGCGTTATTTTTCTCTCCTTTCTTTTAATGATTTATCGGACAACTTGGACTGGTACATAAATAAAGAGAGGAGGAATGGATTATGCCCGCAAATGCTGTCGTGCTCGACTTAAGCCCATGCGGAATCGGCATCATCAGGAGCCTTGCCTTAAAGGGCATCCATGTACATGCCTATGATTGTCTGGAGAAGTACAAAAAAGGGCGAACCCGCTATGCGCGCTGTAAACCATGTCCTGACCCCCTGACCCATGATGAGTCTCTGCTTCACTTCCTCTTGACGGAGCGGGAGCTCTTTCAGGAAGACCCCATCTTAGTGGCTGGCTCAGATGAATTCCTTCAATTTATGTCCAAATATCGGATAAGGCTGGCCAAGCATTATCGCTTTTTATTGCCTGATTCCTTATTCGTTGACTCCTTTATTGATAAGCGGCTTTTCATCAAGCTAATGGAGGAGCATGATATCCCTGGTCCAAGGACACTGATTGTCAACAATCCATTACGCTATCGGACCATCTTGCGTGATATTCAATTCCCTTGCGTAGTAAAGCCGGTGTTCGGATATGAATTCCGCAGGCATCTGAACCGGAAAGTCACTGTCATCGAAGATCTTCATCAATTGCGTAAGAATCTTTTTCAATACAGCTCATACGGTGAATTGCTCATTCAGGAAATCGTCCCTGGACCAGATGAGGCAATCTATCAGGTCGGCGCCCTTTATGATGGAGAAATGCAGCTCAAAGCCGCTTTCATGGGGAGAAAGCTGCAGCAATACCCTACCCAATATGGTTCAGGAACACTGGTTGAAAGCATTGTTGATGAGGAAGTGCTAATGAAAGGTCTCAGTATTCTTGAAATGTTCCATGTAACCGGTATCGCGGCAGTCGAATTAAAGAGAGACTCCACCGATGGAAAACTGAAGCTTCTCGGCATCAATGCAAGACCATGGCTCTGGCACTCCTTAGCAACAAGATGCCGCATCAATCTTCCTTATCTATATTACTTAACATTGATTGGCAAGCCTTTCACACCAGCCTTCGATCAGCAGGAGGGTATCCTATGGCTCCATCTCATTCCTCATTTTCTATCAGCACGAGAAAAACGGAAATCAAAGAATATGACATGGTTTGCCTGGTTTCGCACTCTTTTCGGGCCAAAGGAATTCGCCCTCTTCAAATGGAATGACCCGATGCCCGCCATCCGAATTGGCCTCTCCAACCTGAAGATGGAATGGCGAACGAAGAGGATGATGAAGAAATTAAATCAAAAATAAAATAGACCCCAATGCTGACAAGCATAGGGGTCTTATCACCTTTATTCATATAAGATGAAGAACCAAAAAGGCAATGGGCGGTACAGCTAATGCCGGCAAAAGATTAAGCGTTTTAAATTTCTTAATCTCTAAGATGCTCAAACCTGCTGCTAATATCAATAGCCCTCCCACAATTGACACTTCATTCATGAGATCTGCGCTTAAGGAGGTTTCCATTAAACCAGCCAATAAATAAATGGAGCCTTGCCAAACCAATAAGACGGCAGCCGCAAGGGCTATCCCAAACCCAAAGGTTGATGCCAGCACGATCGACGTAATGCCATCGAGCATCCCATTGGTCATTAGGTATGTATAATTCCTGTTTAACGCCGCTTCAATCGGACCGAGAATGGATAATGTTCCTATACAAAATAAAAGGATGGCGGCTGATAACCCTTCTGCCAGATTACCGCTCGAAAATCTGCTGACTAAGTGATTGAATCTTGAATCCAGATCAATTTTCTCCCCAATCAGTCCCCCGACAGCTAAACTGACAATGAACAGCACTGGATACTCACTAAGAGGCAAATGCTGCACAACGGCATTTATGCCTAGCCCCATCGCAGCCAAACCCATGGCATGCATGAGAATGGTATGATACTTATCCTTAATCCCCTTCTTGAAAAGACTCCCAATTAAACTTCCTGCGACAATCATTGCTACATTAAAGAGTGTGCCATACATATCCCGCGCATCTCCCATCTTTCTTTCTTTCTTTCTTTCTTTCTTTCTTTCTTTCTTCATTCCATTTTATCTTAACTCACACCGGCTCCAAAGAATAAAAGAACGCCTCCTCCCAATGGATGGTGGCGTCCAAATGATGTAAGTCTTTGTATTCAGCTAAATCTCAAGCTCTTCTTAAGCTAGATAATAGCGGATTCTGAAGGCAATGATCAAGCTATCATCGATGAAGTTGTTGCATTAGTCAACGAGGAAAGAGCTAAAAACGGCCTGCAGCCTCTCAGCAATAACACAGACTTATCTGAAGTTGCTTATATTAAGGCAGTAAATATGGCAGATAACAATTATTTCGACCATACATCACCAACATATGGAGATTTATCTGATATGATGAACGAATTCGGAATAACATACTCAGTAGCAGGTGAAAACATTGCGCAAGGCTATAGAACAGCTGAATCTGTTATGGAAGGTTGGATGGACTCACAAGGTCACAGAGAGAATATTCTAAATCCGGACTATACTGAAATTGGAGTCGGCTATGAAAAGAATGAGCATAACTGGGTACAAATGTTCATTAAAAATTAATCGACACTGTATTATTCCTATTAAAAAAACGCCTCATCCCATTAATAAGGGATGAGGCGTTTTACATTCGTTCTAAAGTCAACCGCTCATTAGCGTTTGATGTTGTAGAAAGATTGTAGACCTTTGTATTCAGCTAAATCGCCAAGCTCGTCTTCGATGCGAAGAAGTTGGTTGTATTTCGCGATACGGTCTGTACGGCTCATAGAACCAGTTTTGATTTGGCCAGCATTTGTTGCAACAGCGATGTCCGCGATTGTGGAATCTTCTGTTTCACCAGAACGGTGAGATACAACAGCTGTGTAGCCAGCGCGTTTAGCCATTTCGATTGCATCGAATGTTTCAGTCAATGTACCGATTTGGTTAACCTTGATAAGGATAGAGTTAGCAATGCCTTTCTCAATACCTTCAGCAAGCTTCTTAGTGTTCGTTACGAACAAGTCATCACCTACTAATTGTACGCGATCGCCGATGCGCTCAGTTAGCAATTTGTGACCTTCCCAGTCGTTTTCGTCTAAACCATCTTCGATAGAGATGATTGGGAATTCGTTGATTAATTCTTCATAGAAGTTAACCATGTCTTCAGAAGAAAGACCAGTGCGGCCTTCGCCTGCTAGATCGTATTTCTTCGTTTCTTTGTTGAAGAACTCAGAAGATGCAACGTCCATTGCAAGGTATACGTCTTTACCAGCTTCGTAGCCAGCTTTAGAAATCGCTTCAATGATAACTTCAAGTGCTTCACGGTTAGAACCAAGGTTTGGAGCGAATCCGCCTTCGTCACCTACAGCTGTGTTCAAGCCTTTGCTGTGAAGAACGTTTTTCAAGCTGTGGAATACTTCTGCACCCAT
>CAJGCH010000265.1 GCA_904501845.1 uncultured Bacillaceae bacterium
AAATTTTATGATATTTTTGATTATTCAAACTATTCAATTGCAATTATAGTAAATTTGCTCCGTTTCCAAAGAAAAAAATAATCAATATACTAGTTTTACATCAAAGAGACACAGAGATTATGAAATGAGAGGAGAGGAAGAAATGAAGTCGAAAAGATTATTCAGTACAGCCGTGTTGAGTTTGGCAATGGTATTCAGTGGGGCATCCTTCTCATCTGCTGCAGAAATGGAGAAAGCGCCGAAAGAGTCAGTTCAGAAGGAAACGTTCCGGGTGCTGATCAAGGGGTCTCAGACAGAACGGGCACAGGCGAAGAAAGATGTTGGCGTCCATCATGATTTTAATGGTCAAGGTTTTACAGTAGATGTTTCGGAAGAGGAATATAACAGGCTAGTGAAAAAAGATGATATTGAAGTCAAGAAAGTGCCGGAATTCAAAATTGCTGCTACAAATCAGCTAAAGGCGACTTCTAGCCCTTCTGCTCGCGTACCATGGGGAATCAAAGCCATTTATAATAATAGTTCTCTCACATCAACTTCAGGCGGAAGCGGGATAAAGGTGGCCGTCCTCGACACAGGTGTCTTGAAAACGCACAAGGATTTATCGTCCAATGTAGAGCAATGTAAGGATTTCACGACTGGGAGCACATATGTGAACAACTCCTGTGCTGATCGGAATGGACATGGCACACACGTTGCCGGAACGGTTCTTGGAAATGGCGGAGGCGGCACAGGGATATACGGTGTTGCTCCACAAGCAAAGCTGTGGGCCTATAAGGTTCTAACCGACAGCGGCTCTGGTTATTCCGATGATATCGCAGCTGCGATAAGACATGCGGCAGATCAAGCCACCTCAAAAGGTTCGAAATTGATTATTTCGATGTCACTCGGTTCTAGCGCGAATGATTCCTTGATCTCAAGTGCGGTAACCTATGCACAGGGTAAAGGGGTTCTCATCATTGCAGCTGCAGGCAACAGCGGTTCTAGCGCCAATACAATTGGATATCCTGGAGCCCTTGCCAATGTCGTGGCAGTTGCAGCGCTTGAAAATGTGAAAGCTAATGGGACTTACCGTGTGGCCAATTACTCTTCCCGCGGTAATCCGAATACAGACGGTGATTATGTAATCGGTGTAAAAGATATTGAGGTCTCAGCACCGGGGTCTGCTGTTGAATCTGCTTGGTATACGGGCGGATACAACACAATCAGCGGTACTTCTATGGCTACGCCGCATGTTTCCGGCTTAGCTGCGAAAATCTGGGCATCGAATACAGGGTACTCTGCTAATCAAATTCGCACTGTCCTGCAAAACCGGGCAAAATCCAATGATATACTGGGCGGAGTAGGCGCTGCCACAGGTGATGACTATGCCTCTGGTTTCGGATTCCCGCGAGTACAATAAATATACAGATTAAAGAGAGCAGCCTCCAGTTTTCCCGGAGGCTGCTTGTCACACATTAGGCCGTATCTTGTCTGACAAGAAGTAGCGGCCTTTTTGGTCTAAAAAAATCCTGATAAAGGAATTGGTTGTAATGAAAATATGGTTTCGATTAGGAGAATCGATCAATTTATTTCGTTTACTAGCCAAAAAGGGGTATTTATGTTTGTATCAGCTAGGGATTATGATTATTGCTCTTTGGACCATAGCCTCTCTCGCCATTACCTATCGAAAGGTATTCCTGAATCCATTCGAAGCGCTGACGGTTAATGAAATGTCCTCAATGGACCAAGGATGGTTTGTCGCTATGATGACGAATATCGTTTCTTCAGAAGCGAATCGCATTGTCGGAAAGGGTCTATTATTTTTACTGATTTGGATTCTCTTGTTTTTGTTTATCCCGCTCGCTACACGAAGCTTGAAACGATTCCGGCTGTTTCAGTTTGAACTTGAACTAGAAGAAGGCAATGGACAAGAGGAGGGAGAGGGTGCGAGCATGGCGGAAAGATTAAACCAATTGGCCTGTCTGTTCAGCGATGATAGCAAGGGCACTCTCTATCACTTCTATGATGAGGTTACAGGGAGGACTGATTATGAAGGGGCCCTTGCCCATTTCCTTGAAAAATACGCGGCAGATGGTTTTAAGAAACAAATGATTGGCATGAATTGGGCGATATACGAATGGTCCGCTGTACCGGATGAATGGATGAGGCCTGCCCAAATATCTGCTGAAAAAGGAGAGCCTTATATCGAAAATCAAAAATCTGCCGTAAATTTCAAAAAGAAGAATATTGTGGTTTACACCTACCATCATCTGGATAAATTACTAGTATCAATTCTATGGAGCTATACAAGGCGCTTTGACATCATTGAACAGCAATATTTATTTATGCTTCATCAATCGGTTGCAGTGCAACTCGAGAATATAGAATATGTATGCTGGATTGACCGATTAGTAAACCAAGAAGCAATGCATGAATGTGCATGCGAAAACACAGAAGGAGTGGATGTTCAAGTTGGTGGATAATATTGTGCTACGGGCTAGATATCGTGCAGAGAAATATAGACAATTAGCGAAAATGTGCCATGATGGGCCTAATGACGGCATCGTCGAGAATAAACCCATTCTAGAGAGCGGATACACAAATGAGAAAATTTATTACAAGGTGAAATAAATCTTCTGAATCGTGCAGGCTGATTTGGGAGGTTTATTTTTTTTGCCCTCTTAAGGAAAGGGGAGACAATATAAAAATTAAATTGACCATTGTAGACAGGTATAGAACTCGGAAAGGCTGAGCAATTTTAGAGTGAGTCCCGCCCTATGTACCAAACAAAGTGGTGCCAGGAATAAAAAGCAGGTATTACCAGAAAAACTCCGTGGCAATGCCCGCCTATACCGAATTTCTACTTTTCATTATTGCCATTGATCCTGCAGCACATGACCTCTGCTCTTCACGGCCGAAGATCTGCCATGAGCGAAATAGTACATTACAATGCCTATGAAGGCGATGGCTCCCATGATGAAATACAGGCCGCGGTATCCGAAGTACGGAATGGCTAACCCTTGCAGGAATGGACCGATGCCAATGCCGATGTCATACATGACAAAGAAGGTCGACGTGGCAAGACCGATTCGATGTGTAGGTGCTTCCTTAATGGCAATCGTTTGAGCACTCGATTGAAAGGTGCCGAGGCCAATACCCATCATCGCTCCTGCAGCGAGAAGCATGCCGCTGTTTATCGAACCGCCAAGGATGAGCAGACTGAGGGCATATAAAATCAGCGAAGGATAGATGACGAAATTCTCTCCGCGCAAATCAAACCACCGACCGGTAAATGGTCTTGTGACGAGAAGGCTGACCGCGTATACAACAAAGAAGAAACTTGCGGCTCCTGCCAGATTGATCTCCTGTGAGAAGTTTGTCATGTGAGACAAAACGCTTGAATAGGAAAATCCGATTACCCCAGCTGTGATGGAGATCGGAATGGCGGAGTATTCAAAGTAATCCCTGAGTTTGTGGCTTTTTAAACCTTCTATCTGTCCTTCAGTGAGAGCAGGCTGTTCATATTTTAAAAGAATAGAAGCTACCAGGCTGATAAAGGCAAATAGAATACTGACGGTAAAGACCATTGTATACTCGTAGGCGCCGCTGATATAGAGACCGATGAAAGGGCCTATCGCCATGGCAATATTGGTGCTGATGGCGAAATAGCCCATTCCTTCGCCTCTTCTTGATGGCGGGATGATTTCAGCGACAATCGTGCCGGTCGCTGTTGAAGCAACGCCAAATGCCGCGCCGTGGATAAGCCTTAAGCAAAGCAGCATGTTGAGATTATCCGCAGCAAAATATAAAAGGGTCGACAAAAAGAACACCGAAAGGCTTGCGACGAGCAGTTTTTTCGGACCAATCAGCGCGATTCTTTTACCGGCGAACGGCCGAACCAATACGGCACCTATGACAAATATGCTTGAAGCGAGACCAGCGATACTGATGCTAGTATGGAATTTGTCTATCGTGTAGACGGTTAGCGTAACCATCAGGCTGTAAAAGCAGAGAAAAATAAAAAGGTTAGTGAAGGCAATCAGCAGAAAGTCCTTCGTCCAAAGCTTTTGTTTGATCATGTTGGGTCCACATCCTCTTGTTGCAGCTGTTTTTGCATTTTTTGTATGACGTTCA
>CAJGCH010000266.1 GCA_904501845.1 uncultured Bacillaceae bacterium
AGTTCGAATCTGCCCCCCTCCACCATTTCTTATAAGATTCATCCAATGGACAAAGGATATTGTCCCTTTTTCTTTTTATTGGGCTATAGCCAAGCGGTAAGGCAACGGACTTTGACTCCGTCATTCGTAGGTTCGAATCCTGCTAGCCCAGCCAATATGAGAGCCATTAGCTCAGTCGGTAGAGCATCTGACTTTTAATCAGAGGGTCGAAGGTTCGAGTCCTTCATGGCTCATTTTGCGGAAGTAGTTCAGTGGTAGAACACCACCTTGCCAAGGTGGGGGTCGCGGGTTCGAATCCCGTCTTCCGCTCCAAATCAATGAATAAAACTACTTCAAACCTTAGTTGCCAAGCAATTAAGGTTTTTTTAATACCCTCATCACCATTAGATTGCTTGTCATGAAGGCCGACAACGCCTACAATTGAGAAGAATGGTGTAAGGGATATCTAGGAAAATGAAAAAAGCAGCATCCTAAGGGAGAGGATCACTGCTTTTTGTAATATCTTGTCTGGTTTTGGTACTGATTAATTAACGAATCCAGCTCAGTGCTTGCCTTAATGACATCAGAATCAGCCATAGAAGAGTGGGAAGCTAATGCGATCATCCGTTGGCGGTACTTCTCAATATCTTTCATTAATGTATGTAGTTCCAATTCGTCACTCCTTACTTACCATATATATCCCTTTTTTACCCAAAATTTTCAAAAAACAAACATATTTATGATAGATTTTTATAATTCCTGTTAATAAATGAAACTTTTTTAAAGGCCAGGCGTATATAAGCAAAAAGGCCGCTAATGCGGAGGATGGAAAATTTGGAAGGACTAATAAAAGAAAGAATCCAACAAGTGCGTGATGGAGATCAGCGTGCCTTTGAGGATATAGTTGAATTTTATAAGGATAAGGTGTTTCAGCTATGCTATCGTATGCTGGGAGACCGCCATGAGGCTGAGGACGTCGCACAGGAAGCCTTTCTTCGGGCATATGTCAATATCCATACATTTCAAATGAACCGCAAATTCTCGACATGGCTATACCGGATTGCAACAAACCTATGCATAGACAGAATTCGCAAGAAGAAACCTGATTTTTATTTGGATGCAGAGGTAGCTGGGACAGAAGGCCTTGATATGTATTCTCAGATTCCTTCAGAAGGAAAGCTGCCTGAAGAGGAGCTTGAGAATCTGGAACTGAAGGAAAGGATTCAATTGGAGATTCAGAAGCTTCCTGAGAAATATCGGGCGGCTATCGTGCTCAAGTATGTGGATGAGCTGTCCCTAAAAGAAATAAGCGAGATTCTCCACTTGCCGGTTGGAACGGTGAAGACGCGAATTCATAGAGGAAGAGATGCATTGCGTAAATCTATGCAATCTTTATAATGAGGTGAACAATGATGAGACAATGTCCGGATGATATCGAGGAATATATTCATGATTATCTTGATGGAGAGATTGAACGAGAAAAAGCAAACGTACTCCTGGACCATATCGCGGACTGTGATGAGTGCATGCTTACATTTCAAGAGCTGAACAGAACAATTGCCTTATTGCAAGGTTCTCATATAGTAGCGCCTGTAAGTTTTACAAGCAAGGTAATGGACTCCTTGCCAAAACAGTCACGAAAGGTGAACATGAAAAGATGGCTTCAGCGCAACCCAGTCTTGATTGCAGCCTCTATGTTCCTAATGCTTATGGGCGGGACGATGTTCTCCTATTGGGGAGAGGAGCAGCAATTCTCCTTCTCTAAAGACCCGGATGTCATAGTCCTTGGGCAGACCGTTATTATTCCCGAAGGCAAGACGGTTGAAGGAGATATGGTTGTCAAAAATGGCGATATCAAGGTTGAAGGAACTGTGCATGGTGACCTGACGGTGATCAATGGAGATAAGTATTTGGCCGGAGCTGGCGAAGTTACAGGAGATATCGAAGAGATTGATCAATTATTTGAATGGGTCTGGTATAAAGTGAAGGAAACGGTAAAAAATATATTTTGAATAAAGTTTTTATAAGTAGTGGACCTTCCGTGTGGAGGTCTGTTTTTTTGAACAGACATATTAGCATGAACTGTTAGAGTTTATCCAACAGTATGTTATAATAGATGAGTTATTATTGGATGACGGCAGATGGACCGTCAATTGGAAAGGACATGACTGGAGGATATGACATGCCGTTTCTGGAGAACTTTTCTTTATTGGATTATGTAATCAGTATCGCAGATATATTTCTTGTCTGGCTGGTTTTTTATAAATTATTGCAAATTATTCAAGGGACAAAGGCTGTACAGCTATTAAGAGGGATTATCTTAATTGTTGTTGTCGGCTTTGCCAGTGAACTCATTGGATTAAATACATTGAGCTATCTCATGGAGCAGACCATGACATGGGGTGTACTAGCCATTATTATCATCTTCCAGCCGGAGCTCAGGAGGGCACTGGAACAGTTAGGGAGAGGAAAGTGGTTCCGTTCCGCAAGCCAAGAGATTAATGAGCATGAGCAGATGATTGAAGCAATCGTGAAATCGACCCATTATATGGCGAAAAGGCGGATTGGCGCTTTAATTTCGATTGAACGGGAAACGGGTTTAAATGAATATATAGAGACTGGGATTCCCCTTGAATCGAAGCTCACATCGGAATTGCTCATTAATATTTTCATCCCGAATACACCGCTGCATGATGGCGCCGTTATTTTGAAGAATAATCAGGTTGCTGCCGCGGCTTGTTACTTGCCCTTATCTGAAAGCCCATTTGTTTCCAAGGAATTGGGAACAAGGCATAGGGCAGCTCTTGGGATTAGTGAAGTGACTGACAGTATCACCATTGTTGTTTCGGAGGAGACTGGCAGTGTGTCTCTGACGAAGAACGGGGAGCTCTATCGTAATCTTTCCTTAGAAGAACTTCAAAATATGCTTGATAGTGAATTGACAAAAAATAATAAAACGACTTCTTCAAATCTTTGGAATTGGAGGTCGAAGCGAAATGGATAATATGGCCTCTGGCGGATGGTTCATGAAAATCGGGGCATTTGTGGTAGCGTTCTTGCTATTTATCCAAGTGAATAGCGACCCGGATAATATTACGAACACCCAAACGAAGGATGGATCAACGTTAATCAATGATGTGCCTGTTGAAATTTATTATGATACGGATAATTTGATTGTTGGCGGAGCGCCAGATACGGTAGGCATTACGCTCGAGGGACCTGAGAGCATTGTTAATGTGACTCGCAATAAGATGGATTTTGAGATCTACATCGATTTATCCGATGCGGAAATTGGCTCTCAAAGAGTCCCTATTGAGGTGAAGGGCCTTTCAGACAAACTAGATTATGACTTAACCCAGGCTTATGCTGATGTAACCGTTGAAGAGAAAGTCACGGAGGAATATGAGGTAGAAGCTGAGTTCGATAAGAGCATCCTTGGAGAAGGCTATCAGGCCGGGACACCGGTAATCGATCCTGTCAATGTTGAGATTACAGGTGCCAAGAGCCTGATTGATCAGATAGCGATTGTGAGAGCCTCTGTCAATACGGATGGGCCCGTCACGAAGGATATTAGTACGGAAGCAGCTGTTCAAGCTTATGATGTAAATATGAATAAGCTTGATGTCGCCATTAATCCGGCGTCTGTCAATATTACGATTGATGTTAGCAGCCCTTCCAAGGAGGTCAGCCTAAAGCCAGTCCAAAAAGGGACAGCATCTGATGGTATTACAATTGAGGATGTAAAGCTTGATGTCAATAAGGTTACGATCTATGGAGATGTATCTGTTCTAGATGATGTGAAAGAAATAGAAATTCCGGTTGATATCAGCGATATTAAAAAGGATACCGTCTTAGATGTCCCGGTCAGTCTCCCAGACGGGGTTGTCGGCTCATCTGCGGATTCCGTGAAGGTGACCATCGATGTTAAGGAGGATGAAGGCAATGACGAGGCAGCTTCTGCGGGGACGGAGGAGACCACTGGTACAATTGCTGATATTCCGATTGACATCAACGGTCTTGATGAAGATCAATATGATGCCAATTTCATTAATCCTGAGGATGGCTCCGTGACCATGGAGGTATCTGGAGATGAATCATTCCTTGAGTCTTTAGAGGCGA
>CAJGCH010000267.1 GCA_904501845.1 uncultured Bacillaceae bacterium
GTCATTGGCTTGGGCTATGCAGGTATCCATCTTATCCAAGCCGACGAGCTTCACATCTCCCTCAACGAGTTCACCCAGTCGAATCAACTGATGACCATAGCCGCATCCTATGTCTAATATGGCAGTAACTTGATTAAATTCGACTTTTGATAATAGAAATTCGGTTAAATGATTGTAAGACATTGTTTTCACTCCTAGTTATGAAGGATTGGGGAGATTTTCATAAACGTTATCAGAAGATAAATCTACCATTGATGTAATTTTACAGGGAAATTATGTAAAGGGGAATCCGGTTTACTAAAACACCCGGAAATTATAGAGCGATGATATGTAAGGGATTTATTGTTCTATCAAACTTATCAAATCAACTTTCAATAAAATTCAAGGGAAACACCCCGTATTTGCCGAATGTAATACCAATAAAAGGGGGCAGTGTGATGAAGATTAATAAGTTTGTCATGCCTGAGGTCATATTTGGGCATGGGGCGATTTATCAAGTCGGCGAGAGCTGTTCGAGACTCGGTGCCAAACGGGTGCTCATTGTGAGCGATAAGGGCGTGCTCCATGCCGGCTGGCTTGATATTGTCTTGGACAGCTGCCGGAAAGCGGGCTTGAGAACCAGCGTTTTCTTTGACTTGACGACAAATCCAAAGGATTATGAGGTGGAGGCAGGAAGCAGGGTCTATGTTGAGAACGAGTGTGATGCAGTCATAGGGGTTGGCGGCGGAAGTGCGATTGATACGGCGAAAGCGATTGCTGTTCTCGTCACGAATGGGGGGAGCATCCATGATTTCGAAGGAGTCGATCAAATTATGGAGCCTTTGCCTCCACTTGTCATGATTTCGACGACTGCTGGCTCTGGCTCAGAGGTGTCCCAGTTCTCTGTCATTGTTGATTCCGAGCGGAAGAAAAAGATGACCATCGTCTCGAAGTCTCTTGTCCCTGATATCGCCATCATCGACCCTCATACACTCACCACGAAAAGTCCGCAATTGACGGCATCTACCGGATTGGACGTTCTGACACATGCCATTGAAGCCTACGTCAGCATTGCCGCCACGCCTCTGACTGATGTACAAGCGAAGAACGCCATTTATCTGACGGCCAATTACCTGCGTCCTTCTGTTGCCTCTACCATGAATGAAGAAGCAAAAGCCCAAATGGCCATGGCAAGCCTGCAGGCAGGTCTCGCTTTTTCGAATGCGATATTAGGGGCGGTCCATGCGATGTCTCATGCGATAGGGGGCCGTTTCCCGCTTTTTCACGGAGAGGTGAATGCGGCTTTGCTTCCATATGTAATGGAATTTAATTTTCTGGCGGTCCCGCAAAAATACAAAGAAATCGCCGGGCTATGCGGAATCGCAACAGAGGGCCTTACACAGGTGGAAGCAGGGGAGAAAGCGATTGAGTTTGTCAAAAAGCTCTCACTTGATATCGGGGCGCCCCAGCGATTATCGGACATGGGATGGAATGGCGACATGATTGAGGAGATGAGCCAAATCGCGCTTGAGGACGCCTGCATGATCACGAACCCGCGCGATATTACCCTGCAGGATGTGAAGTACTTGTTTCAGCGGGCCTTATAAGGAGTGATTCAGATGGTTGAGAGACAGATGATGATTGAGCGGCTGACAGGCGTGCAGTCTTCAAAGCGGAGTTATTATACAGAACTGAAAAACACGGTCGCTGAGTTGCAAAAGAAAAATATGCAGCTCGAAATTATACATGAAGTGATGAAGAACTTAAATGTAGAAATGTCCATGGATGATATGCTGAAAAATATTATGGACAAGCTTATAACTATTTTTCCTTTTGACCGAATCAGCCTCTCGATTCGGAATGGGGATGAGCTAATCCTTTCAAATGTGTATCCGAAGAAACTTGGCTATCTGCCCCGGAATGTGACCTTAAGCAAGGAACACTCTTTATATTGGAAGGTAATCGAGAAGGGAAAAATGCATTTTCACATCGTTCCTCCAGATGCAGTCAAAGATGAATATATCGAGAATCAAATTTTTAGAGGAAATGGGATTCAGAGCGCTCTTCTTTTCCCCCTTCATAGCAAGGGGATGATCACCGGGATTGTAAGCATCGGCAGCTTAGGGATTCTGAGCTATGATGAATCAGACCTGACTTTTCTGCAGCAATTAGCGGATCAGTTTGCTGTCTGCCTGGAAAATGTCCGACTGTATAATGAAGTATTAAACAGCAAGAAGGAATGGGAGGATACCTTTCGTGCTGTTGTCGATATGATTTTTGTGGTGGATTTAGAAGGGGACATCGTCAAGGTGAATGAACAGGCAATCCAGTCCTTTCTTCCGCAATGGAATCGGCTCGTCGGCATGAGTATAGATGATGTGTTCCATCAAGCAAAAGACATCTCAGAGCTCTTGAGCGAAAGCCTTCAGACAAAGAAGGCATGCCATCGTGAAATCCGCCTGTCTGATCACCGGATTTTTGAAACCTTCTCCAATCCGGTCTTTAATGAAGAACAGCAAATGTATGGCTTTATTCTTTATATGAAGGATGTGTCAGAGAAAAAGCGCATTGAATCTCAGCTGATCCATTCAGGTAAACTCGCCGCCATTGGCGAACTTGCGGCAGGTGTCGCTCATGAGCTCAACAATCCGCTGACGGCGATTCTCGGAAACTCGCAGCTCCTTGTAAGGGATACTAAGCTCGAACCTGCCGCTCATAATCTATTAATCGGCATCACGAATTGCGGGAAGCGATGCAAGAATATCGTCCAGAACCTCCTCACTTTCTCCAGGCAGGAGGAGTACCTCTTCCAGGAATGCTCATTGAATGAGGCGGTTGACCAAATAGTGAGCCTGGTAGGCTACCAGATTGAAATGCAAAACATCACGGTTGCTGTAAAGAAGGATGAATCGCTGCCAAGGATTAACGGCAGCCTGCAGCAATTAGGACAAATCGTTCTCAATTTCGTGCTGAACGCTAAGGATGCACTTGATACTACGGTCCGGGAGAAAAAAATCATGATTGAAACGAGCCACGATTCTGAATGGGTGCAACTGACCGTATCTGATACCGGGAGCGGCATAAGTTCGAATCATCAATTGGAGATTTTTCATCCTTTTTTCACAACGAAGCCGGCCGGCCAAGGAACGGGGCTTGGATTATCCGTCAGCCTTGGCATCGCCCAGGCACATGGAGGTTTCATTGAAATGACCAGCATGGAAGGCGAAGGAAGTTCTTTCATGCTGAGATTGCCGAAAATTCACGTGGAGAGGAGAGAGCAATGAAAGAGGTATTAATCATTGATGATGAGCCGGAGATCAGACATTTCTTATCCTATTTATTATCCCAAAAGGGGTATCGAGTGACGCTTTGCAAGAGCGGGCGAGACTTCGAGCAATTGCTGCCTGAGCTGACGGCTGACTTGGCGATGATTGATGTTAAGCTGCCTGATGCCAGCGGCCTAGATATCCTGAAACAGCTTAAGCAAGCGATGCCGCACTGCATAACGATTATCATGACCGGCTACAGTACGGTCAAAACCGCCGTAGAAGCCATCAAGCTTGGGGCCAATGATTATATCGAGAAACCCTTTGACAGCATTGATGAATTAGAGGCATTGCTGGATCATTTATTGAATCATCATCGTACGCCTTACGGTCATGAAATTCATCTTCTCGCTGATGAGCTCGGATTGATGGTCGGAGAAAGCAAGGAAATGCATCAGCTGCTTACATTGGCGTATAAGATTGCCGGCAAGAACATCAATGTGCTGATTGAAGGGGAAACGGGGAGCGGGAAAGATATTTTGGCCAAGTTCATCCATCATGCGAGTCATCGCTCGAAATATCCTTTCATCGCCATAAACTGCGGAGCTTTATCGGAGTCCTTATTGGAGAGCGAATTATTCGGGCATGAAAAAGGGGCGTTCACGGGCGCTTATAAGGAACGCAAGGGTGTATTTGAAATTGCTGATAAAGGGACGCTGTTTTTGGATGAAATCGCAGAGGCCTCTCCAGCCACGCAGGTAAAGCTCCTTCGCGCGATTGAAACAGGCGAGTATATGAGAATAGGGGATGAAGCACTCAGAAGAACGAACAC
>CAJGCH010000268.1 GCA_904501845.1 uncultured Bacillaceae bacterium
ACCGCGTATATGGCCCGATACAACTGACACCGCTCCAAACTCACCAACGGCTCTCGCATTGCAAAGAATAATTCCATATAAAAGACCCCACTTAATGTTCGGCAGCGTAATCTTCCAAAATGTCTTGAAACCTCCAGCTCCCAGGATCAAAGAAGCTTCCTCCTCTGCCGTTCCTTGTGCTTGCATCAAAGGTATCAGTTCACGAGCCACGAATGGAAAGGTGACAAATAAGGTTGCAAGAACAATACCTGGTAAGGCGAAGACGATTTTGATGTCAGAGTCAAAGAGAAATTCACCAAAAAGCCCGCTAGAGCCAAATAATAAGATAAATACTAATCCCGCTATAACAGGCGAAACGGCAAATGGAATATCAATCAAGGTGATGAGGATGTTCTTCCCCTTAAATTGGTATTTTGAAATCGCCCATGCTCCACAAATTCCGAATAGAGCATTCAACGGTACCGAAATAATGGCTACAAGAAGCGTCAGTTTAATGGCTGCGACGGCATCTGGATGTGTAATCGATGCCAGATAAACATACATCCCTTTTTCAAAGGCCTTCATGAAGATGGCCACCAATGGCAGCAATAAGAATAAGGCAAGAAATAACACCGTAACAGCAATCAGGATATATTTAACCCAAGGTGATTCCTGCCGGTATGTAACGGTCTTTTTACGTAAATCGATTTCAGGCATTCCCATCCTCCGCCCCCTTATCCATTCATATACTTCCTTCCAGACCACCATTGCAGGATATTAATTAATAGCAAAATCAAAAAGGTAAAGAGCAGCATGACCGATGCAATAGCTGTTGCCCCTGCATAATCATATTGTTCAAGCTTCGTCATGATCACAAGAGGAGCAATCTCGGTCTTGAACGGCATATTACCAGATATAAAGACAACCGACCCATACTCACCAAGCGCCCGCGCAAATGAGAGAGAAAAGCCTGTGATCAAGGCTGGTGTAATCTCTGGAAATATCACATATCGGAATGTCTTCCATCTGCTCGCCCCGAGTATGGAGGATACTTCTTCAACCTCTTTCTCAATATTTTCAAGAACCGGCTGAACCATCCGAATCACAAAGGGCAATCCAATAAAGACTAAGGCGATCACAATGCCAATCGGTGTATAGGCAATCTTGAACGAAAAAAATTGACCGATCCATCCGTTTGATGCATATAAAGTTGTTAAAGAAATGCCTGCTACCGCTGTCGGCAAGGTGAAAGGCAAGTCAACCAGGCTATCAAGCAGCTTCCTTCCCGGGAATTGATAACGGGTTAGCACCCAAGCAATCAGCACCCCAAAACACGCATTAACACAGGCGGCAGCAAATGCGGTGCCAAAGCTGATCTTGTAGGCAGCAATCGCTCGCGGTTCAGTAACCGTCTCCATAAACCCCGAAAAACCGAGAGAAGTAGATTTAATCAATACCATCGATAAGGGGAGCAAGACGAGAATCCCTAAATACAGAACGGTAAATCCCATCGTTAATCCAAAGCCCGGCAGCACAGGCTTGGCTTTAATTCGTTTAATCGCCAATTTCGCATCCCTACTTTTCTATCAAATGAAAGACACAGTCCATTCATCCCCCATTAGTTTGTGTAAATCTCATCAAAGGTACCGCCATCATTGAAATGAACCTTCTGGGCATCTTCCCAGCCGCCAAAGTGTTCATCAACCGTCACCAAATCTATTTCAGGGAATTGGTCCGCATATTTCTTCATGATTTCCTCATTCCTTGGACGGTAATAATTCTTCGCGGCAATTTCTTGGCCTTTATCACTGTACAAATATTCTAAATAGGCTTCCGCCACTTTCTTTGTCCCTTTTTTCTCGACTATTTTATCCACTGCGGCCACCGGCGGTTCTGCGAGAATACTAATGGATGGAGCAACGATTTCAAACTCATTCTCACCTAGTTCATTTAATGAGAGGAAGGCTTCGTTCTCCCAAGCAATCAGCACATCACCTATGCCTCGTTCAACAAAGGTGGTCGTCGCTCCGCGTGCACCAGAATCAAGCACCTCGACATTTTGATACACATCCTTCATAAACTGCTTAACTTTCACTTCATCCTTGTTATATTTTTCTTCGGCATATGCCCATGCAGCGAGGTAATTCCATCGAGCACCGCCTGATGTTTTAGGATTAGGTGTAATGATAGAAACATCTTTTTTGGCGAGGTCAGCCCAGTCCTGAATATTTTTTGGATTCCCTTTTCTAACGAGAAAGACAATTGTTGATGTGTAAGGAGTCGAGTTGTTTTCTAGCCTTGATTGCCACCCCTTCTCTATAAGACCGCTCGCGGCGATTTCATCGATATCGTAGGCTAGAGCCAGTGTCACCACATCTGCTTCCAATCCATCGATGACCGACCGGCCTTGCTTTCCAGAACCTCCATGTGATTGCTGAATCGTGATTTCCTCTCCTGTCTCTCCCTTCCAATATTCAGCAAATTCCGTGTTGAATTCCTGGTATAACTCACGTGTTGGATCATAGGAGACATTCAGCAATTCAAGTCTTTTCCCACCCTCTCCGCTTGATGCATCATCTCCGCAGCCTGCTAGTAGCAACCCAATACTTAGAGCCCCTAAAACGATTTTTAGCAATTTCATTTTCATTCCCCCTTTTCAACTTTGTTCCCCAGTATGGAACATCTGTCAACTTCACCATGTGCCCTCATCCCGCCAAAATAAAAAGGCATACCGAGATAGAAACTCGGTATGCCTTCGGTCGTCCGATCAGCTGGATAAATGAATATACTCACATCATAATATCAAGTAATCCTACATGTCAACTACGAATTCAAAATAATCAATCTATTTACATAAAACAAGAACCACCAAGCATGCGGATGCTTGATGGTTCATTTCTCTTTCTTATAGCTCTTCATTCATCTTTTTTGATTGATCCGCACACACGTCCATTGCATGAATCACGGCAGAGCGGAAACCGCGGTCCTCGAGCTCTGACACTGCCGCAATGGTCGCGCCGCCAGGAGAGCAAACCATGTCTTTGAGCTCGGCCGGATGTATGCCTGTTTCCATTGCGAGTTTAGCTGAACCAAGAATGGTTTGTTCAGCCATTCTGATTGCTTGCTTTCTCGGAATCCCCAGCTTAACCGCTCCATCTGCCATTGCTTCAATCATCATGAAAATATAAGCAGGGGATGAACCGCAAAGAGCGATAAATGCATCAAACTGATTTTCTTCCATTACTTCGACCTCTCCGAACAAACGGAAATAACGGCTCATCATCTCCAATTCCGACCCATGTACATGCTCATTGGCACAAATGGCTGTCATGCCCTCCTGCACTAGCACTGGCGTATTTGGCATCGTTTTAATGATTTTCGATGACTTGCCAATCCAATCTTGCATTTGCCCAAGCGTGATACCCGCTGCAATGGAAACAATGATCTGATCAGATGTGATTACTTCTCTTATTTCCTTGATCACTGTCTCATATTGCGCTGGATTGACCGCAAGAATGATAATGTCTGACTGTTTGGCAACCTCTAAATTATTCATGGTCGTCCGAATCGGCCATTTTTCTCTTAATTCACGAAGCGAGGATTCAGTCCGAACCGAGGCCATGATGGAGTCCGTCTCAATCTGCTTACTTTTCATCAAGGCTCCTAGCATGGCTCTCCCCATGTTTCCGCAGCCGATAAATCCAATTTTCTTATTCATAAATCCACACCTATCACAAAAGTTTAACCTAATCGTACCATAATTGGCGGTTCACCCGCTCATCGAACGTCTTCATTCCCTTTTCCTGTTTGATTCGCATAACGAGAAAGAGCTATCAGTGGAAAGATAAAATTGTAGCTCTCGTAAATGATGTAAAAGCCGCCTGGCAATCCGATTCCTGTTGGATAATGGGCAGCTTCTTCATGATGGCTGTCTTCATCAAGGAGAAAACGGGCGGCTCTAGCAGCTGCTGCGGATTTTACTCTGCCGCCTGCAATCAGGGCATCTAACGCCCAAGCCGTTTGCGAGGGGGTTGAAAATTCCAGTTGAATATACCTCTTATCTTCAGCGCTTTTGCAGGACTCACCGAACCCGCCA
>CAJGCH010000269.1 GCA_904501845.1 uncultured Bacillaceae bacterium
CCGCAAACGCCCGGTTCCATTTTTAAGACGGTCATTGCTGCTGCCGCGATTGAAGAAGGGGTGCCGCTTGCAGGAAGAACCTTCAATGGAAATCTTGATCATTTAGACCGTGAAGTGAATGATGCTATGGGAAGACGCCTGGGGGATGTCTCCTTTGAGCAGGGGTTTGCTTTAAGCTCCAATCAAGTCTTCGGGGTAATTGGCAAGGAACTTGCCGAAAAGAATCCCGGGCTGATTGAGAGCTATGCAGGGAAATTGGGTTTATTGGACGTGAACGGCTGGTCAGGCAGTGTTTTCCATACTCCTTTGCTCTCTCAGCTGCCGGAGGAACAAGAAGGGGCTGTCTGGAAGAGTGACTCAATGAAGGAAGATCCTAACTACGTGGCGAATACATCCATAGGGCAATTAGATGTGAAAATCACACCGCTTGCTGCTGCAAATATGATGGCGACAATCGCCAGGGGAGGAGAGCGAATGCAAGTACGAGCGGCTGCAAAAGCCGTTGATGACAACGGGCTTACCCTAGCCAGTTTCAAGCCGCAGGCGGCTGATGGGCAACGTGTTTCACCTGTGACGGCGAGCAAGCTTCAGCAATTGCTTCGTGCGGTCATCATAGCGGAAGGACCCAATACGACAGCAGGACAGCTCAAATCAGCAAAATATGAAGTCGCCGGTAAAAGCGGTACAGCAGAAGTCGGGGAGAAGGGCAGCAAGATGTATAATAAGTGGTTTGTCGGTTATTTTCCTTTCCAAAAACCAAGATATGCGATGGCCGTAGTCAATCTCGAGGCAGGAGAGCAATCAGTCTCCGCCAGCTCCATCTACCTTGAGCTTGTCAATGGAATACATGAAATACATACAAAGGTAGTGAGGGATGAGGTGAATTCTCGAAAGATTGAATAACTTTTAGGGTAAACAAATCCATGGTAAAATAGTGGTTATTCTAACATAGGCGAGGAGGAAAGGT
Source organism: uncultured Bacillaceae bacterium (assembly GCA_904501845.1). Taxonomy (GTDB): domain Bacteria; phylum Bacillota; class Bacilli; order Bacillales; family Pradoshiaceae; genus Pradoshia. Next base: position 968 of record CAJGCH010000269.1, read on the forward strand.
TTGTGGGAAAAGATCGTTATTCCTCACGGGTGGCAAAACGCAAGGATAAAAAGGTAAACAAAATCTATAATATTTTAATAAGTGTTGTCGTGCTTTTGATTGTAGTTGTCGGTGCCGTTATTTTCTTAGGAGGAAATGATGAGCAAACAACTAGCAATGATACACCAGCAACCTCAAACACAACCGAGAGTGACGACAGCGGCACTAACAAGGGTGCCGAAACAAGCGAAGATGAGGATGGAACTGCAACTGATTCCGAAGACGAGCAAGCTGATACGGATGAGTCAGGCGATGATGCCTCTGATTCTGACAAAGATACCTCTTTGGATAAGGATTCAGCTGATTCAGAGGATGAAAACAAAGAATCAGAGATTATAGAAGAAACCCCTTCAGACAGCAATGTAGAAAAGGCCTATACGGATGAGTCTTGGAAACCAGTGGGCACTGAGCAAACGGGTGAGCACGTAACCCAGTATGAACAAGGCTCTGTTGACTGGCAGGAGATGGAGAAGGCACTTGCCTATGGTGCTGGTATTAGTGAAAGCGATATGAAAGTGTATTGGCTCGGTAATGGCGGGTCACCTGATACCGCAGTCGGCACTGTCAGTCCAAGCGATGATTCGGCGACCTATCGCGTTCAAATCCAATGGATAGACGGCGAGGGCTGGAAACCGACAAAGGTTGAGAAGCTGAAGGTAAACGATAAGAAATAATGCTTCAGAGGGACCGGGTTTCCTGAGGTTTTGGAAACCCGGCTTTTTATATGAAAAAAATAAGCAGGAGGGGTGAAATTGGATGGAATTCTCGTTAGATTTGATTGAGGACAAGATTGAGATATTTGAAGCTTCGAGTCCAAAGGCACTCGAGAAACAGATTGAGGAGCAGATTGACCATAATAAAGCAATCATGCTGACTGTCAATACGGTTTCCTATCAAATTTATACGAATCCGGAAGGCAAGCCGACATACTCGGCCGCTGTTCACTTTAAACTGAAGAAATTTTAAGCAAATACATAGGATAAAAAGGAGAGATTTAATCATGAAGATTGCCATCATAGGTGCAATGGAAGAAGAGGTTGCGGTACTGCGGGAGAAGATTGAAGAGAGTGAATCTGTGGTCATTGCGAATACGGAATATACCTCAGGAAAGATGTTCGGTGCTGAGGTCATCCTGCTAAAATCCGGCATAGGTAAAGTGAACGCAGCAATGGGTACGGCTGTATTATTGGAAAAATTCAAGCCGGATGTCGTGATTAATACCGGGTCTGCCGGCGGATATAATCCTGAATTGAATGTTGGGGACATCGTCATTTCAACAGAGGTAAGGCATCATGATGTCGATGTGACCGCTTTTGGCTATGAATATGGCCAAGTGCCACAGCTTCCAGCTGGTTTTATGGCTGATGAGAAGCTAGTGGAACTTGCTGCCGGGATTGCCGATGGAATTGAGGGGGTTCAGGCAGGAAAAGGACTGATTGTTACCGGCGATGTATTCATGTCAGATCCCGTTCGTGCTGATTTCGTCAGAGGAAAGTTCCCTGAACTGCAAGCAGTGGAAATGGAGGCGGCGGCAATCGCTCAGGTGGCTTATCAGTTTGGCGTGCCTTTTGTGGTAACAAGAGCCTTGAGTGATATTGCTGGAAAACAAAGTGATGTATCCTTTGAGCAATTCCTTGATCAGGCAGCGCGCCACTCTGCGCATCTGGCGATGGAAATGGTCAAGGAATTAGCAAAATAAAGACCGCTTAGCTGGCAAGGCTGTCACTAATTACATGTTTGGCAGACCTCCTCTTCATGATAAGATTAGGCTAGCTTCTATGAGGAGAGGAGTTTCGCCAATGAAAGAGAAAGTAGAAGATTACAAACGATTTGCGGTTACGCTTTTAATCGTGAGCTTTTTCTTCTTTACAGGGTCCGTACTCCCGAAAGAAGGCTTAAGCATAGCAACGAGGGAAGCGCTAGTCGCAGTAACGACAGCGGCGTTGGCCGGATCTGTCATCTTTTTCTCGTTATCTGCCAAATACCAAAAGAAATTGGATAATGAAGAGTATTAATCATATATCCCCATTGGATCAACATAGGTTGGTGCGATGGGGATTTTTTTGATTATCTGCCAGGTAATTTAAAGGGAGAGAACAGAATTGGAAAAATCATTCATTTGCCTATTTACTTAGCAAGCTAAGTTGGATATAATTTACATGTAAATAATTTCTAAGGGAGGTCGAACGCAATGATTCGTCATGTATCTCATATGATTCCATTCAAACATAAGTTCATATTGCAAGTTCGGCCGATGGTTTAGGCATTTTGCACGAATATTCATTCGTTATGCATACAAGTAAACCGCAGTGCTGAACGATGCTCTGCGGCTTTTTAACGTCTTTAAACGTACAAATGGTTAATTGCCTTTGTATGAACCGCAGAGCAAATCTGCGGTTTTTTGTGTGTCAGAAGAAGAATATGAGCGGATGCTTAATAGAAAAAGGAGGTTATTATGTGAAGATGGATATTGATGTTAAAAGTGGTTTGAAGAACTTAAAGGAAGGTGGTGAATATAGATGAGGATTAACATGGTATTGTTTACAATCACGATTCAGTCCAATAAGCTGAACCAGACGGACTATAACCAGATGAAAGCTGCTGAAAATAAAATGCTTGATCGTAAAGCAGATACATTTAACAAATTATTCTAAAATCATTTGAAAAAATATAATGGAAGGTAGGGGTTAAGTATGAAAAAAATCATTGTAGCTATTCAATCTAAAATTTTCTGGGTTTATAAGGATAGTGCATAAATGACGGTTTATGGATGAAACTGATTGCCATGCAGAGGGATTCATTCAGGGGGTTCCTCTGCTTGAATCTCCAACTTAAAAGAAATGAGCTTGATAGGACTGAGGGCTGCTTGCATTACATGTATCCCAATCTACAGTAGAAGAGCGGTATCAGGACTTAGCTAACACCATAAAAAACTTATGCCCAAATGGGCATAAGTTTTTTGTTTATTTTGGCGGCGGTCCATAATAGCCTCCTCCCAAGAAGACCCAAAAGCCGAAAATGAACAGGAGAATAAACAAGATGACCAAGATGGCATAGCCTGCTCCAA
>CAJGCH010000270.1 GCA_904501845.1 uncultured Bacillaceae bacterium
AAGAAGGGTGAAGTGCATGGCTTTGCATATACCTGAGGCAGTTATCTATGCACGGTTCAATGACTCAGATGCATCTGGCTACATTAGCTCCATCAGTTATTTCTCCTATATGGAGGAGGCACGTACCAAATTTTTTGACAGCCTCCAAAGCTATATCGATGAAGAAGTGGTAAGTTTCATTGTTGCGTCAGCCCACTGTGAGTATGAGCGCTGTGAGCGGGTGAAGGAACATCTATCAGTGACAACCACTATTACACAAGTGGGAAACAAGAGCTTTCATCTAGCACATACAATCTCGAATACTCAGTCGGGTGTTGTTATCGCTAGAGGGAAGGCAGTGATTGTCTGCTTCAATTTTCAAAATCAGCAAACAGTCCTGATTCCCGACAGCCTAAGGGCTTATCTTGAAAACACAAGGTAGGGGGATAAGAGGAGAGGGCTCTCTCTTCTAGCCCCTAGTTAGATAAGGAGGGATTAAATGGAGACGCTTATACAGCAACTTTTTAATGGATTGACGGTCGGCAGCGTTTATAGCCTTGTGGCATTAGGGCTGACCCTTGTGTTTGGAATCTTGCACATTCCTAACTTCGCACATGGAGCTCTTTACATGCTTGGCGGTTACGTGACGTTAACGATGATGACAAGCCTTGGCTTACATTATTGGGTGGCCATCCTCCTTTCGATGTTAGCTGTCGGGTTGATCGCCGTCTTGATGGAACGGCTGATTTTTCATCCGCTTAAGGATGCACCGCCATTGCAAGATAAGATTGCGGCTATAGGAATACTGCTATTCTTGGAAGCCTTGGCTCAATTCATCTGGGGAGCGGATTATAAGACAATGCCAACCCCATATGGGCAAGTGATAGAGATAGGTGGCCTGACCATTACACTCCAGCGCCTCTTGATTGTTGCGGCTGCCATAGTAATCATGATTGGACTCCACTTATTTTTGCGAAAAACGATGACAGGATCTTCTATCATCGCGATGGCCCAAAATCGGGATGGGGCATTCTTGGTCGGCATTAACGCGAATAAAGTCGCCATGCTTACCTTCTTGATTTCCGGGGCCCTTGCAGCCATTGCGGCCTCCTTGGCTGCGCCTATTAATCTCGTATCACCAGGGATGGGTCATCTTGTTATTCTGAAAGCATTTGTCATCATTATTATAGGTGGGATGGGCAGCATTCCAGGGGCCATTCTGGGCGGCTATATCCTTGGATTTAGCGAGAGCCTCGGTGCCGCCTATATATCCAATGATTATAAGGATTTAATCGCTTTCGTCCTGCTTGTACTGATTCTATCCATCAAACCGCAAGGATTATTTGTGAAGGAGGGACATAGCTAGTGAACGGAGCGAATATAAAGAAAATTCTTCTGCCGGCAGTCCTTTTGCTATCCCTTCTCTTTCCTCTCGTCATTCAGAATGAATACTATCTGCATATTATGACTCTCGCGTTCATTTGGATCATTGCCGTATACGGTCTGAATCTAATTGCCGGATATACGGGTTATCTATCGCTAGCCCATGCCGGCTTTTTCGCGATTGGCGCCTACGCAATCAGCGTATTGACCGTTAAGGCAGAAATGAATTATTGGCTGGCTTTCCTTCTTTCGGTCTTAATTACCTCTATCATTGGTTTCTTTATCGGCCTGATAGCCTTGCGGACGAAGGAGCATTACTTTGCGATATACACCTTATGTGTCGGCTATATCATTTACTTGGTGATTTATAAATGGGAGGAATTAACGGGAGGGGTACGCGGATTCATTGGTATCCCGGCACCTCCGCCAATCGGCTCCATTTCTTTTGATGAGACAGTTCCTATGTATTATTTGGTCCTGTTTTTCTTAATTATTGGAATGGTAGCGATGTATAGGATTGTCCATTCGTTGTCAGGGCGGACCTATAAAGCTATTCGAAACAGTGAAGATTTAGCGGCATCGATTGGCATTTCAACGATGAGAAATAAACTGGCAGCCTTCGTCTTATCGACGGCATATGCCGGGGTGGCCGGTGCTTTATATGCGTCCCTCATCCGCTTTATTGGCCCGGATATAGGATATACAAACATCATTTTTGATATGCTGATCTACTTGCTCGTTGGCGGAATTGGTACACTATCAGGCCCGGTTATAGGGACGATTCTCGTTGTCTGGGTATCTCAAAACCTTCAATTCTTGCAGGATTACAGAATGCTTATCTTTGGCCCGCTGCTGACCTTCCTCATTATCTTTTATCCGAAGGGGATTGCTGGTTCCTTCATTCAATGGCGCCAAAAGCAAAAAGAGAAAGCCATCCAGAAGGAGAGTGCACAAATTCAAGGCCGGGAAGCGGAAACGAAAATATAGGAGGGATGGTATGTTTTTAGAGATTGCAGGATTGACGAAGCGCTTTGGCGGCTTGACTGCTGTCGACCATGTTGATTTCTCTGTCGAAGAAAATAAAATCAATGCCATTATCGGTCCAAATGGTGCAGGGAAGTCCACATTTTTCAACTTAATCAGCGGATTTCACCCGCCAACCGAGGGGCAGATACTTTACAGGGGACAAGACATAACGGGAATGCCGTCCCATAAAATCGCAAACCTGGGATTTGCAAGAACCTTCCAAACAACGCACTTGTTTGAGCAGTCCACTGTTTTTGACAATGTCATGGTCGGGCATCGTCTTAGGACAAAATCGACTCTTGTTGATGCTGTTTTCCGAACACCGCGATTGAAGCGGGAAGAAGAGAAGTGCAAGGAAAAGGCCCTGGAGGTGCTGGAATTCACAGGCCTATCCCATTTAGCCGATCGTATTACCGCTAATATCTCACAGGAAGAGAAGAAACGCACCGCTTTTGCGCTTGCCTTGGCGACTGATCCCGTCATTCTCTTTCTCGATGAGCCTGCCGCAGGTATTAATCCTGATGAGACGGAAGGGTTGACTGACTTAATTAAGCGCATATCAACGACAGGCATTACGGTTTGCCTGATTGAGCATAAAATGCAAATGATCATGAAGCTCGCAGATAAAATCATGGTGTTAAACCATGGAGAGAAAATAGCAGAAGGAACACCTGAAGAAATCCAAAATAACCAGGAAGTCATCAGAGCCTACCTAGGAGGCGAAGCCATTGCTTAAACTTAAAGAAATTAGTGTAAAGTATGGCCATTATACAGCGGTCAAAGATGCGACGATAGAGGTTGAGAGCGGAGAAATCATTGTGCTGCTTGGAGCAAACGGAGCCGGCAAGAGCACGTTATTCCGCGCAATCAGCGGGCTTCAAAGGATTGCCTCAGGCTCCATCAGTTTCTTCGATGAACCTGTCCATTCATTGAGCGCGGACCGGATTGTTCAAAAGGGAATCGTTCAATGTGCAGAAGGTCGTAAGCTATTTCCGCAAATGACCGTTCGTGAAAATCTTCAGCTTGGCGCTTTTGTCCATAAAAGAAAGAAAGAACAAATCAAACAAACAATGAATCATGTATATGAATTATTCCCTATCCTGAAAGACAAAGAAACTCATGCGGCAGGCAGCCTGAGCGGGGGGCAGCAGCAAATGCTTGCCATAGGCAGAGCGCTTATGGCTAAGCCAAAGTTAATGATGCTCGATGAGCCATCTATTGGCTTGGCTCCCCTAATCGTAGAGCAGATGTTTACTATTATCGAAACCATCAATAAGGAAGGCACAACCATTCTTCTTGCAGAGCAAAATGCAAATGCCGCTTTGAAAATCGCTAATAAAGGCTATGTATTTGAGAGCGGGTCCATCGTTTTATCAGGGACATCGGAAGAGTTAATGACCAATGAGAAGGTTAAGAAAGCGTATATTGGGGCTTGAAGCAATCTAATTTGAGAGGGGTATGGCCATGAAAAAAATCATGATGTTTTCTTTGTTGGGAGCAATGCTAGTTGGCTTGATAGGCTGTTCATCTACTAATACGTCTGGCGGGAGCGAAGAGGACACAGTTACGATTGGATTTACAGGTCCATTGAGCGGAGCGGCCGCCTATTATGGTGAACGGACATTACAAGGACTTGAGATGGCAGCGGAGGAAATCAATGA
>CAJGCH010000271.1 GCA_904501845.1 uncultured Bacillaceae bacterium
CTTCCATGGGGAAGGCGTTTTTTGTTTTTTGGAGGACCTTTATTTGCTAGTAGGCATAAAAAAGCCAGCCATCCGGCCGACTTTTTTTACTTCTTCATCAGATAAACGCTTGCGCTTATCATGCCACCTATTGACCCATCCATCATATCGAACATCGTGTCATCTGCATCACGTCCTTGGGCAGTAAACTGAAAGAGTTTATCTCCGGTAAATTCGAGGAGTTCCCAGGCGCCGGCTGCGGCCAAGGCAAAGAGGACCATGAAGATAGCCCAGAAATACTTCGGCAATTGCCCGGCAAGTCTCTCCCCTATTAACTGGCGGCCTAGCACTAAAGCTGCGTATCCAAGCCATATTCCTGATGTGACATGGAGAAAGTCATCGAAATGGCGAATCGCATAGGCACCGCCAAATGTGCCAACCCCGACGGATATAAAGGTGAATAGATACGTCATAATCATGAGGTTCGAATCAAGCGGGTGCTTCGATTTCCATTGCCACAAACCGATGATGGACAAGGACATAATGGTCAGAACTCCCATAAAGACCTTCGTATCGCGCCCATCCATATACATCAGCCATGTGCCCGCTAGCATAAGCATCAGGACGACCCAGCATATGATTATTTCTAGTTGCCTGCTTTTCATCGATTATTCTCCTCTCATCCTATGTATAAGTGCTTCTTTATCCATTATGACAGAATTCTTTAGGCTATTTGGCACACATCTATTTCCAATAGAAAAAGCCGCGCAAAGCTGGCGGCTCTAAGAGGGGTTTGGTTATTCATTTTTCTAAGGTAATGAGGAATTCGTTAGAGGATTATGCAAATCAGGTCATTCGTGATATTGATAATTTCTTTCCTTCAAATCGGCGATTTCGTTGATCAGCATTTGGAGGATATTCTCGATCCGTTTGAGGTCATTTTCGGCTGTGCAAACACGGCTGTTCACACCGCCGAGGATGCGGATGAGGTCGGCAAGCATTTCGCGCTCATTCATAAGGCGGGCTCACTCGCTTCCTGGTCCGCAGGGGCAGGCTTTTTCTCAACGGTCTTACGGTCCATGAAGCTTACATTCTCCACAATGACCTCTGTGACGAACGTGCGCTTGCCATCTTGGTTTTCGTACGTGCGGGTTTGAATTTTGCCGGTGATTCCAACGACCGACCCTTTCTGGCAGTAGACCGACGTATTCTCGGCAATTCGGTTCCAAAGGGTACAGTTGACGAAATCGACGACATATTCGCCGTTTGAATTTCTGAAGCTGCGCTTTACGGCCAGGGTAATATTGGAGACAGCCTTTCCATCTGGCGTGTAGCGCAATTCAGGGTCTTTGGTGAGCCTGCCCACGAGTGTCACTTGGTTCAGCATTCATTTTCACCTCTCTTTTTTGGAAGATACAAGTATCATAATGGGTATTCTGACCCTTTGTACATTTGGCTTTTTTGAAGTTTCAAGCATCCTTCACGTGTAAATTTCCAGTTTCCCTAGGCAAATCGGAAATTTGTGGATGAATTTTCAAGGGGAGCATGGCTTTTTGACTATCCTTTCGACAAATTACTCATTCCTTGTTATGGCACTGCTCATGGTATAATAGAAAAAAATGGGGGAATGGAGGGAAGTCGATGAAGACATTTAAGCTTGTTTCGCTGCAGCTAGTCCCCGAGCATGGGGAGCCGGAAAATATCGAGATCATTGATGGTCTTATCATTAATAAGGAAAACGAGGCGAATACTTGGCTGATTGAGGCACTGATGAATAATGAGCAATATGAGTTGGTCAAAAAACAGCTTGATGGCAAGGAAGATTCCTTTGTTGTGAGCTGCATCATCACCAAGAAGGATAACACCCCTGCTTTCTTTGAGGCTTTCTTCGAGAATGCGCGTGAGATGGAGGATTATGTGAGCGTTCTGTTCATCGGAAAGCTACGTAACCGCAGGCGCGAAATGGCAGAATTATTATTAGATGATTTGATTGATGAGGGCCTAAGTGGAGCAAGGCTGAAAAGCGCCTTCCGCGATAGTCTCCGCTCAGGCAGCCGTTCATAAGAGAAAAGCTGACGAGATGAATTCTCGCCAGCTTTATTTTTATCGGTTGTTATTATTATCTTTTCGATCTGTTGTGTCATCGATGATGTCGTTCGAATCATTCTTGACGTCATCTTTGATATTTTTTGCATCATCGGTCATTTCCCCGTCAAGGGTATCGACACCGTTATTGCCGCCATTATTGTCGCCGTTATTAGCACCATTGGTCCCATTATCCGTACCATTGGTTCCGTTATCCGTGCCATTATTGTAATTGCTGTTCGTGCCGTTGTCATTTGTATCCGTATTGTTTTCAGGAGGAGGGTTAGTATCATTGTTATCGTTATTGTTACAGCCCACCATCAATACGGAAGCCATGGCCACGCCAAGTAATGCCTTTAGGATCTTTTGCATGCGTATCTTGCTCCTTCCATTCTCTAGTCTTGACCAAAGGTCTTTTTTATAGTTCCCTTATCACGCTTGAATATGATAAGGCAAAAAAAAGCAGCAAGCCCAAATTATAGGCTTGCCAAGAGGGAGAAGTGATATGGTTATCCACCATGGTATGAATGGCCACTAGCGATTCATATATTTCCTTATTATCCAATTTCCAGCTAAATTTAAACCTTTTTATCCAAAAATCGACATTTAGACCTATGTATCTCATCCAAGGGCAAAAATAAGCTCTGCTTCACACACGATTTCCCCATCTACCGTGGCTACGCCTTTTCCTTTTCCGACGGAACCGCGCACACGTGTCATCTCCACTTCCAATCTCAATTGATCTCCTGGCCGGACCTGCTTTTTAAAGCGGCAATGGTCGATTCCTGCGAAAAATGGGGTTTTCCCCTTGTTCTCTTCCTTCATCAAGACAGAAACCGCTCCAACCTGAGCTAATGCTTCCACAATCAATACGCCCGGCATGACTGGATAATCAGGGAAATGACCAGAAAAGAACGGCTCATTAGCACTCACGTTTTTGAGGCCGACCGCTCGCTTTCCTTCTTCCACCTCAATAATGCGATCCACTAATAAAAATGGGTAGCGATGGGGAATAATCTCTTTTATCTGATTGATATCAAACATTCGCTTAGTCCTCCTTATAAAAAAACAGGAAGGGGATGCTCCCTTCCCTGATAACGGTTATTCACCCGTTGTATCCTTGTTCACTAAGTCTGAAATATGGGTCCATGTGGATTTATCGAAGACATCACTGGCTTTCCCGTCACCAATGACAGAATAGCCAATAAGGGTCCCTGCAACGGCTGCTGCGGCAGCAAGAACGAAAACAATCAGGATACGCGCCCAAATTGGCACGAGACGAAGCCTGATTTTCTCTTCTGCCTCCGACGTTTTCTTTTTCTCTATGCGGCTATTCGGCTCATTTGACTCTAGCTGTTCATTCTTCTTTCTAACCACTGCTTGCATGATTCTACTCCTTTAACGAATCCCGTTTACCAGCCCCATCATTTGATTCGCCATGCTCACGGCACGGGATTGGAATTGGTACTGCCTCTGCACTTGCATCAAGTCGGTCATTTCAGTGTTCAAATCAACAATCGATTTCTCGAGTGCCCCTTCTGTAAGGGAAACCTGATTTCTCAAAGCACCGGTCAGCGGGGTATAAATTTCGTTCTCTATTATCCCTAATTGTGCCATATTATCCGGAAGAGTAAAAGGATTATCGCTCATATTTACCAAAAATTGTGGTTTTTCAACAGAAACAATGCCCAAATCAAACGTTTCTGCGCCACGATTCTGATAGGTGACGCGAATTTCACCGGCAGATGCACACATGATATTCTTGATTTCCGTACCAATAAGAATTTGCTCGTTGGCATCCAACCCCGGGTGACGCCTGAGGCTGTCTTGACACGAGTGCCAGTGTCAAGTGTCCCTTCTCTTCTCTACCCTCTCCTGATTATTAAATTCCTGTGTGAGCGTATCAGAGCTTTATCCATGCTTTTATCATATGCCTGGATCACCTTTTGATTCGCCTCAGTCATCGACC